>NZ_JBNRIK010000041.1:23843-29460 GCF_053557975.1 Pseudomonas sp. XP2 | reverse complement strand
GCCGGGATGGCAAGGGGCGGACCACGCATTACGTGTTTGAGCCAGGGACCTTCATTCCGGTCGCGCAAGGTGTGATAAACCATATTGATGAAATGATGCATCAGCCGAGCTATGATTTCCCATATGACATTGACCGGGATCCAGTGTGGCAACACAAACCGGTAATGAGACGTTTTGATAAGATTGGCTGGTGGCACTGCAATTATCTCGGAACACCCCATGAGTTTACTGATGAGAGCGGGAAAATCGCCTGGAGTGGAATCTTTCAGGCTTGGGGGGGAACCTGCGAAACAAATGGAAAAGCTAAGCGGGCGGAAATTTGCAACCCTGTTCGACTACCTGGTCAGTATTTAGATACAGAAATTGGGCTACACTACAATAGATATCGTTACTACGATCCGCGCCTGGGGCGCTTTATTGGAAAAGATCCGATCGGATTCAGCGGGGGGCTGAATGTATATCAATATGCTCCAAACCCCTTACAATGGGATGACCCTAGAGGCTTATCTCCACTCAGCATAATCAAAGCAGTCGCAGAGTTGCGAAGTGGTAAAAGCGTTACCGTTTGCTCTTACAAAGAGGCTTCCGCCGTATTGTTCGGAGCCTTTCCTGACGCTCAGAAATCGGCAGGCGCGGGTGATAAAACTCCAGACAAGATTGCTAGGGATAAAGCTGCTTTCAAGTCCCTCCGCCAAAATGGTACGGGAAGAGCCAGCTATCATATGGATTTCAAAATCAATCCAGTAACTGGAGTTCTTTATGGCCATGAATCACTTCCCGACGGCCATGCGCATAAAACTTTGCCTCATATTAATATAGTCACACCAGAAGGATCTAGAGCAGACATCTTCATCGAGAGAAATCCTAATTGCCCGGGCACGAGACCAAAAAGACGATGAAAATTTATAACCATCTTCAAAAAATAAAAAAACATTTAAAGCAGAATAAAAAACTATGGCTAGAACACGAATATAATGAAAACGGAAAAATCTACAAGAAGGAATTTTTCATAATATTCCACAATAACGCCTTCCATGTTGGTCTTGACGAATATCTTGAGGACTATGAAGACGCCACCGACCTTTACAGGGTACATATACGCAAGTCATATACCAGCCTGTCCGAAGCAATGACATTCATAACCAGCGAACTCCGCATAACGGAAGATGAGATTCTCTTTAAATGCAACAAAAGCTAGCTTGATTGAATTGACAAACACACATCGGGATTTAGAAATGCACGCACTGCTAGGAAGCCAAAGAACGATACGAACGTTGAAGCGGCACGAAGCTCACATGCTATACAACCTCGATCGAGGTCGATGAGCATACGATACCCTGGGTCAACTGCCGTAAAGGATCAATGTTGCCGGTGAGGTCACCTAATACCGGTAAGGGGTGATGGAGACTGCGCAGTTCAGCAGAATTTTTAAGAGGACTTGATGATGCCACAAATTGTAAGACTTAACGACTCAACCGATCACGGAGGTGAAGTAATTGAATCCATACCCCATACAAACCTCAACGGCAAACCAATGGCCGGCAAGGGCAACATGGTTTTCTGCCCTCTATGCAAAGGCGAGTTCCCCATCATCGAGGGCAGTGATACCTATCGGGTGAACGGAGTCCCCGTCGCTCTCGACGGCATGAAGACCGCGTGCGGCGCCAGCTTGATCGCCAGCGCATCACACGGCAGCGTTCATCGCTGAGTGAACTAGGCCAGATTGAGTAGGTGAACAACAGACATCCCAGCAGTATGTCTGTTGCCGCCGCTGCTGACCTACGAGCAAGGCGTGATCGCCCGAGGAATGTATGGCATTGCCGGATGGCATCCTCCCCAAGCGCCTGGCAGCGCTATTGGCGAGGAAGAACCCGACATCAATCTCCAGCTGTTCGGAGTGCCGCTCGCTAAACAACTTAAAGGCCTGCAGCGCAACCTTTTCGATGCCGGCTTCGACTGTAACCCTGGAGAGCCTATGGCCTGCCCAGCGAACCGCTGTTGCAGCCCGAACTGGTTGTCGCCCTCCCCTTTGGCGATGTTCAATCCAGCATTCCAGAGCGAGCTGCACCGGATTGTCGAGCTGCGCGGAAGCGGAACTGGCGCGTCGACTCAGCCTCGACGGCTATCCCGTGCAGCAGTCATATATCAGTCGCATGCGCGATGCCTGACCATCCTGCGCGAGCTGTGGACCGAGACCAAGGACGAGCGCTTCTTTCGCGTAGCCTGTCTGTTTCGACCTTAGCCAGCCCGTGGGGAAATCGTCGCGCTGACTGGACACCTGGCAGAAAACGAGCTGCACGGCGGACTGATATCGATGCCCAAGGCCCAGATCAGCCATCAATCCGCTACCCCAACCACCCGGAATCGCTGTACTTAAAAATGTACTTAAATTTCGTGGCTGCTGGTGGATTCTGGCAGATTGCGCTGGAACGAAAAAAGACGCCGAAGCGTCTATTTTCAAGAACTTACAGACTTCCATGGAACTCTGTAGATCGATATTTGGAGGCGGGAAACGAGACTCGAACTCGCGACCCCGACCTTGGCAAGGTCGTGCTCTACCAACTGAGCTATTCCCGCATTGTAAAACTTTTACCGCTTTTGGCGTGAAGCGCCTTGACGACCTTCACCACCACTGCACCGCATAGACGCCACAGTATTTAAACTGGAGCGGGAAACGAGACTCGAACTCGCGACCCCGACCTTGGCAAGGTCGTGCTCTACCAACTGAGCTATTCCCGCAAATGGCGTCCCCTAGGGGACTCGAACCCCTGTTACCGCCGTGAAAGGGCGGTGTCCTAGGCCACTAGACGAAGGGGACACACAACACTTTTCAGTGCACCAGCACATGAACCTCACGGTTCAGACTGGATTTTCTTTTCCTGCCCCGCCGTTAAGCAGTGCCGGAGAAACTGGAGCGGGAAACGAGACTCGAACTCGCGACCCCGACCTTGGCAAGGTCGTGCTCTACCAACTGAGCTATTCCCGCAAATGGCGTCCCCTAGGGGACTCGAACCCCTGTTACCGCCGTGAAAGGGCGGTGTCCTAGGCCACTAGACGAAGGGGACACGCTACAAGCATTACTGCTTGCTTTCACTTCCTGCCGCGTTTCGCTGTGTGCTTTACGCTGCAAGTGGCGCGCATTCTATGGATGGATCGGGAAGGCGTCAACCCCTTTGTAGAAATTTATTTAAATCAAAGACTTCCGGGTGGGTTGGGGTGTAAATGCGGGCCGGGTTGTCGATAGAGAGAGCAGTCATCCTGCACTGGCCTCTTCGCGGCTTTAGCCGCGAAAGGACCAGCACTGGCATACAGCCGCTGTTCGCCCCTTGGCAAACTCACTACACTCAAAGCTGTAATTCTTCTTCAATGAGGCATTAACGGTGACACCACTTCTGATCACCCTGCTCATCGTGGCGGGCATCGCGTTGCTGATCGTGATCGGCTACCTCAACAATGTGGTCGAAAACGGCAAACTCGAACGCGCCCGGACCAAGATCGAGCTGGCCGACCGCCTGCGCCGCTGTGGCGAAATCACCGAGACCTTCCCGGGCCAGTTCATGACCCCGGCCCTTAAACTGTTGCTCACCCGCCTGGAGCTGAACCTTACCCAGCGCCAGCTGGCGGTGGACAAGCATAATGCCGAACTCAAGGCGCGCATTGCCGAGCTGGACGTGCTGATTGCCCTGGGCGAAAAGATCCCGGTGAACAACCCGCCCAACCCGATCCATACCGAGATCAAGGCCAAGGACGTGCGCTTCTTGCTGGAGGCCATGCACAACCAGGTGACTCGTGCGGCCCAGGAAGGCTTCCTGACCACGCCTGAAGCCAAGCACTGGGTCAAGGAAATCCGCCACATCCTGGTCCTGCTGCATATCGAGTTCTTCAACAACCTCGGCCAGCAAGCCCTGCAGAAGAACCAGCCCGGCCAGGCACGCCTGGCATTCGAGCGCGGCGTGCAGTACTTGCGCAAGCAGCCGGAGCCGAAGGTGTATGAAGAGCAACTGACGTATCTGGAAAAGCTGCTGGCGCGGGCCAATGCCCAGGTGCTGGACCGCATGGCACCTGCGGAGGACGAGCACAACGAACTGACCGACGGGCTCAAGACCGATGCAGAAGAGACCTGGAAGAAGAAAGTGATCTACGACTGATTCGTTAGCCTGTGCTGGCCCTGTGAGAGCGGCCAGTACAGCGAACCTGTTGGTCAGCAGTCTGTCAGCTCCAGGAAGATCGCCGCCAAGCGTTCCAGCCCCGCCTGGTCTGCCTCGCTGAACCGCCCAACCTTCGGGCTATCCAGGTCCAGCACACCAATCAACCGTCCCGCCTTAACCAACGGGATCACCAGCTCGCTGTTGGACGCGCTGTCACAGGCAATGTGCCCCGGAAACGCATGCACGTCCTCTACCCGCTGGGTCTGGCGCGTTGCCGCCGCTGCACCGCACACGCCCTTGCCGAACGGAATGCGCACGCACGCCACCTGGCCCTGGAACGGGCCCAGCACCAGCTGTTCGTTGCGGTTGAGGTAGAACCCCGCCCAGTTCAGGTCGTCCACCTGGTTGTACAGAAACGCCGAAAACTGTGCGGCATTGGCGATGAAGTCACGCTCGTCGGCAAACAGCGCCTGCACTTGCGCCGCCAGCAGGTGGTAGCCGTCGAGGCCGGCGCCACTGGCATTAAGGTCGATCATTTACTTTGCTCCAGCAATTGCAGCCCGACCCAATAGCGGGCGAACTGATAGGCACAACGGCCATTACGGTTACCGCGGCCGGTGGCCCAGCGCACGGCGAGGATGTCGAGTGCTTCAGAGCGCTGCCAGGCAAGCCCGGCAGGCCGTGCCAACTGGCCAATCCAGTGCTCGACAACATTCAGGAAGTGGTCCTGGGTAAACGGGTAGAACGACAGCCACAGGCCAAAGCGGTCAGACAGGGCAATCTTGTCCTCCACCGCTTCGCTGGGGTGCAGTTCGCCATCTACGCGCTTCCAGTTTTCGTTGTCGCTTTCTTTTTCGGGCACCAGGTGGCGGCGGTTGGAGGTGGCGTACAGCAGCACGTTGTCCGGCGCCTGCTCCAGCGAGCCGTCGAGCACGCTTTTGAGTACCCGGTAGTCGCCCTCCCCGGCCTCGAACGACAAGTCGTCACAGAACAGGATGAAGCGTTGTGGCAGATTCTGCAGCTGCTCGACCACCCGTGGCAGGTCGGCCAGGTGGTCGCGTTCAATTTCGATCAGGCGCAGGCCGGCGCTGGCATGCTCGGCCAGCAAGGCGCGCACCAGCGACGACTTGCCAGTACCGCGCGAGCCCCACAGCAGCGCGTGGTTGGCCGGCAGGCCGTTGATGAACTGGTGGGTGTTGCGGCCCAGCTGGTCGCGCTGCTGGTCGACGCCGATCAGGTCGGTCAGGCGGATGTCCAGGCTGACTTCCAATGGCAGCAGATAACCGCTGCGGCCATCGCGCTGCCAGCGCGCGGCCAGGGTGGTGCCCCAGTCGATGTTCGGGCGCTGTGCCGGTAACAGGGGCTCAAGGCGCGCCAGTACCGATTCGGCGCGGTCCAGAAAAGCAATCAAGCGAGCGTCCATGACGACTCCTAACAATTCAGATTCGAGGCTGCTGTGCTGGCCTCTT
>NZ_JBNRIK010000041.1:4903-23797 GCF_053557975.1 Pseudomonas sp. XP2 | reverse complement strand
CCCACAGGGACCGCACCAGGCCAGAGGACGGCGCAGTACCTGTGGGAGCGGCTTTAGCCGCGAAGAGGCCGGTACAGCCAGTTGAGCAATCAAGGCTGAATGTGTGACAGACCCACCAGTAGCCGGGGTTGATCGGCTATGCTTGCGCAGCGCAAGCAACGGGAAACCGGCTCGGGACTCATGGATATCAAGTTCACCAATCGCCTGTCATACAAGCAAGCCCGGTTGACAGTCCTGGTCGGCTTCATCCTGGGAACATTGCTCAGTCTCATCCAGATCGGCATCGATTATGCCAGCGAAGATGCGTCCATCAACCGTGAAGTGAATGCGTTGCTGCAAATCAGCCACAACCCGGCCTCGCGCATCGCCTACAACATCGACTCGGAGCTGGCGCTGGAGCTGACCCGCGGCTTGTTGCAGTCGCCGGCCATCATCCGTGCGCGGCTGATCGACAACAACGACACCGTGCTGGCCGACGTCGAGCGGCCCAGGCTGCAACACCGCTACCGGCCGCTGAGCGACTTCCTGTTCGGCGAGCAGCGCCAGTTCAAGGAACGCTTGTACCTGACCCACATGCCAGAGGAAAACCTGGGCACCCTGTACCTGGACGTCGACACCTTTGCCTTCGGCAGCCGCTTTCTCGAACGCGCCGGCATCACCCTGCTCAACGGTTTTGCCCGTAGCCTGGTGCTGACCGGCATTCTGCTGGCGCTGTTCTACATGATGCTGACCAAGCCACTGGTCACGGTGATCGGCGCGCTCAGCGGCAGCGACCCGCGCAAACCCCGGCAAACCCGCCTGGACTGCCCGCACGGCCACGAGCACGACGAAATTGGCGTGCTGGTGAAAGTCGCCAACCAGCAGTTCGTCAGCATGGCCACCGAGATCGAGCAGCGGCGCACCGCCGAAAACCGCCTTACCCAGTACCTGAACGAACTGGAAGACATCGTCTCGGCACGCACCAACGAGTTGAAGGCCAGCAACAACAGCCTGAGCCTGTCCAACCAGGAGCTGGAAGAAGCGCGCCGCCGCGCGCTGGACATGGCCCAGGCGCGTGCGGCGTTCCTGGCCAACATGAGCCACGAAATCCGCACCCCGCTAAACGGCATGCTCGGCATGATCGCCCTGGCCCTGGACAGCCCGCTACCCAGCGAGCAGCGCCAGCAACTGGCGATTGCCCACGACTCGGGCAAAGTACTGGTGGAGTTGCTGAACGATATCCTCGACCTGTCCAAGTTCGATGCCGGCCAGCTGGAGCTGGAACGCATTCCGTTCGACATGGGTTCGATGGTGGAGGACACCGCCAACCTGCTGTCTCAGAACACCGCACAGAGCGTGGAACTGACCTGCCTGATTGCCCGTGACTTCCCCAGCAGTGTGCTCGGCGACCCCACGCGGGTGCGGCAGATCGTCAGCAATCTGCTGTCCAACGCGCTGAAGTTCACCCGCTTCGGCCGCGTCGATGTGCGCTTGGTGACTATCGTCGGCGGTGTCCGGCTAGAGGTGCGTGATACCGGCATCGGCATCCCTGAAGACGCCCAGGCACGGATCTTCCAGCCGTTTACCCAGGCCGGCGCCGGCATCACCCGCCAGTACGGCGGCACCGGCCTGGGCCTGGCGCTGACGCGCAACCTGTGCAAGGCCATGCAAGGCCATTTGCACATTCGCTCCGAAGCGGGCTTTGGCAGCTGCTTCAGCGCCGAGCTGCCGCTGGTCGTGCACACTGAAGCCATCGCACCGTTGCCGCTGCATGGGCGTGTGGCCGCCCTGAGCGATGCAGGCAGCGGGCTCAACGAACTGTTACAGGGCCTGCTGCCGGCCTGGGGTTTGACCTACCAGCGGCATGACAGCAGCGCGACGCTAGCCGCCACCGCGATGGACCTGCTGATCACCGACGACGTAGAGCGCCTGTTCGAACTGCGCCAAACGCTGAAAACCCCCATCTTGCTGGTGACCGCCTACGGCAACTTCCTGTCCAGCGAGCAATCCGCCGCCCTCGCCCCACTCCATCAACTGGCCCGGCCACTGGCGCGCAACGCCCTGTACCAGACCCTGCGCCGCACCCTGCAAGGCTTCGACCCCGAGCACCCGCTGGCCAGCCCGGCCATCAGCCTGGAGGCAGGCCGCGCGCGCATCTTGCTGGTGGAAGACAACCCCGTGAACCAGTTAGTGGCCAAGGGCATGCTGGCCAAGCTCGGCTGCCAGGTGCAACTGGCCACGCAGGGCGCCGAGGCCCTGGAGCAGCTGGAACGGGATGACTTCGACCTGGTGCTGATGGACTGCAACATGCCGGTGATGGACGGTTACGAAGCCAGCCGACGCATCCGCCAGAGCGGCCGCTGGCCCAACCTGCCAATCGTCGCCCTCACCGCCAACGCCATGCCCGAGGAGCGCGAGCGCTGCCGGACCGCGGGCATGAACGACTACCTGGCCAAGCCATTTCGCCGCGAAGAGCTACTGGCGCTGATCGACCACTGGGTTCCGCTCAGCGGCTAAGCAGGCGCTCGATGTCTGTTGCCAAGGCCTGTGGCTTGGTAGTGGGTGCATAACGCGACACCTGGCCGCTGGCCGGGTCGACCAGGAACTTGGTGAAGTTCCACTTGATCTTCTGGCTGCCCAAAATGCCCGGTGCGCGCTGCTTGAGTTCGACGAACAACGGGTGGGTGCCTGGGCCGTTGACTTCGATCTTGCGAAACAGCGGGAAGCTCACGCCAAAGTTGCGTTCGCAGAACTGCGCAATGTCCCGCGCGTCGCCCGGCTCCTGCTTGCCGAACTGGTTGCAGGGAAAGCCCAGCACCACCAGGCCGCGCTCGCGGTAGGCCTGCCACAGTTGCTCCAGGCCCTTGTACTGCGGGGTAAAGCCGCACTGGCTGGCGGTATTGACCACCAGCAACGCCTTGCCCGGGAAGTCGCCGAGCTTCTTTTGCTCGCCGCCCAGGGTCACGCAGGGGATGTCCAGCATCGATCCAGCCATGTCAGGGCTCCGGTCAGTCGCGCGGGCGCAAGTCGATGCACACCGAGTTGATACAGTAGCGCAGGCCAGTCGGTGGCGGGCCATCGGGGAACACGTGGCCCAGGTGCGCGTCGCAGCGGGCACAGGTGACTTCGGTACGGATCATGCCGTGGGAGGTGTCACGGATCTCGATCATCGCACTGTCTTCGATCGGCGCGTAGAAGCTGGGCCAGCCGCAGCCGGAATCGAACTTGGTCTGCGCATCGAACAGTTTCGCGTTGCAGCAGATGCAATGGTAGATGCCGTCTCGGCGCTCGCTGTTGTACTTGCCGCTGAACGGCCGCTCAGTGCCTTTTAGGCGGCATACCTGGTACTGCTCGGGGTCGAGCATCGACCGCCATTGCTCCAGGGTTTTTTCGATCTTTTGCATATGGAAACCTCGGCAGGCTGAATTTCACCTCGCGCCGTCTTTTCCGGGGCGCGGGTGGCACGTATATTAGTTGGCTTCGTGTGCCAGGCGTTCAGTCTGGCACCCGCTTCCTGCCGTTACAAACCTTTCGGCGGGGCGTAGCGCGTTTTCTCATATCGGGATCCCATCATGCAGTTCAGCAAATCGAACAAGCTCGCCAATGTCTGCTATGACATTCGCGGCCCAGTGCTCAAGCACGCCAAGCGCCTGGAAGAGGAAGGCCACCGCATCCTCAAGCTGAACATCGGCAACCCAGCGCCGTTTGGCTTCGAGGCGCCCGATGAAATCCTCCAGGATGTGATCCGCAACCTGCCCACCGCGCAGGGCTACAGCGACTCCAAAGGCCTGTTCAGTGCACGCAAGGCCGTGATGCAGTACTGCCAGCAAAAGGAAATCGAAGGCGTCACCATTGAGGACATCTACCTCGGTAACGGCGTTTCCGAGCTGATTGTCATGTCGATGCAGGCGCTGCTGAACAACGGCGACGAAGTGCTGATCCCGGCCCCCGACTACCCGCTGTGGACGGCCGCCGTAAGCCTGGCCGGGGGCAAGCCGGTGCACTACCTGTGCGACGAGCAGGCCGACTGGTTCCCCGACCTTGAAGACATCAAGGCCAAGATCACCCCGAACACCAAGGCCCTGGTGATCATCAACCCGAACAACCCGACCGGCGCGGTGTACTCCAGGGAGCTGCTGCTGGGCATGCTGGAGCTGGCCCGCCAGCACAACCTGGTGGTGTTCTCCGACGAAATCTACGACAAGATTTTGTACGACGAAGCGGTACACATCAGCACCGCCTCGCTGGCACCAGACCTGCTGTGCCTGACTTTCAACGGCCTGTCCAAGTCTTACCGGGTGGCGGGCTTCCGTTCCGGCTGGCTGATCATCTCCGGGCCCAAGCACCACGCGCTCAGCTACATCGAAGGCATCGACATGCTGGCGAACATGCGCCTGTGCGCCAACGTGCCGGCCCAGCATGCCATCCAGACCGCACTGGGCGGCTACCAGAGCATCAACGACCTGGTGCTGCCGCCAGGCCGCCTGCTGGAGCAGCGCAATCGTACCTACGAGCTGCTAAACGATATCCCGGGTGTAAGCTGCGTGAAGCCGATGGGTGCGCTGTATGCCTTCCCGCGGATCGACCCGAAGGTGTGCCCGATCCTCAACGACGAGAAGTTCGCCCTGGACCTGCTGCTGTCGGAAAAGCTGCTGATCGTACAAGGTACGGCGTTCAACTGGCCGTGGCCGGACCACTTCCGCGTGGTGACCTTGCCGCGGGTGGATGACCTGGAAGCGGCGATTGGCCGGATCGGCAATTTCCTGCGGACGTATTCGCAGTAAATGATGGCCTCTTCGCAGCACCAGGCTGCGCCTACAGGTGTACGCGTTCTCCTGTAGGTGCAGCCTGGTGCTGCGAATGGGCTGCAAAGCAGCCCCTCGCACTCTCACAGGGTGTTTCTTACATCCTGCAACGCTCTATCCCACAGCCCCCGCGTCATCCTCTGCCATACTCCGCCGTACACAGTTTGAAATAGTCGGCCGATTGAATCGGCGCGACAGGCCCCTTATATACCCCGCAGTAAGCGACAATTCATCCGTCAGGAGAACGTAACAACCATGATGCGCATTCTGTTGTTTGTGGCCACCAACCTTGCGGTGGTGCTGGTTGCAAGCATTACCCTGAGCCTGTTCGGTTTCAACGGGTTCATGGCCGCCAACGGGGTCGACCTGAACCTCAGCAGCCTGCTGGTGTTCTGCGCCGTGTTCGGCTTTGCCGGCTCCCTCGTCTCGCTGTTCATCTCCAAGTGGATGGCAAAGATGAGCACCGGCACCCAGATCATCAGCCAGCCGCGCACCCGCCACGAGCAGTGGCTGTTGCAAACGGTCGAAGAGCTGTCCCGTGAAGCGGGTATCAAAATGCCCGAGGTGGGTATCTTCCCGGCGTACGAGGCCAACGCCTTCGCCACCGGCTGGAACCGCAACGACGCATTGGTAGCCGTGTCCCAGGGCCTGCTGGAGCGTTTCTCGCCTGATGAAGTGCGGGCGGTGCTGGCCCACGAAATCGGCCACGTGGCCAATGGCGACATGGTCACCTTGGCGCTGGTACAGGGCGTGGTGAACACCTTCGTGATGTTCTTCGCACGCATCATCGGCAACTTCGTCGACAAGGTCATCTTCAAGAACGAAGAAGGCCAAGGCATTGCCTACTACGTGGCGACCATCGTTGCCGAGCTGATCCTGGGCATCCTGGCCAGCATGATCGTGATGTGGTTCTCGCGCCGCCGCGAGTACCGCGCCGACGAAGCCGGTGCGCAACTGGCTGGCACCTCGGCCATGATCGGCGCCCTGCAGCGCCTGCGCGTGGAACAAGGCCTGCCGGTGCACATGCCAGACACCATGAAGGCCTTTGGCATCAACGGTGGCCTCAAGCACGGCCTGGCCGGGCTGCTGATGAGCCACCCGCCCCTGGAAGACCGTATCGAGGCCCTGCGCCGTCGCGGTTGATCCATCGGGTAATACAGAAAGGGCGACTTTGGTCGCCCTTTTTCGTATTACCGGCCAAGCCGGTAAACCCGCTCCAACAGACTGGAAACCCCGGCCTGCACAAACTTGGGGCTCTCCTGAATCACCTCTACCGCCTCCAGCTCATGCAGCTGCCACCCTGCAAACCCCTGCCGCACCTCTGCGTCCCCGACTGAAAACGGCGGCCCGGGCAGCAGTGACTGATCATAATCCAGGGTCACCACCAAACCCCGGCAATTGGCCGGCAGCAAAGCCGTCAGCGCCTGCATGTACATCGCGCGCATTTGCGCCGGCAGCGCAATCAGCGCCGCCCGGTCATACAGCCCCACGCAGTCGCCGATATCCTGCGCACGCAACGCAAAGAAATCACCACACCACAGCTCCACGTCACCACTGCGCCAAACTTCGAAGTCCCCGCGCTGCTGCACCTCGGCTTCAAGCCCGTGCTCGCCGAAGAAATCCTCTACCGCGCGCCGCGACAGCTCCACACCCAACACTCGGTACCCCTGCCCGGCCAGCCAGATCAAATCCAGGCTTTTGCCGCACAGCGGCACCAGCACTCGGCTACCAGACTCAAGGCCGAGTGACGGCCAGTGCGCCTGCAGGTACGAATTGACCTGCCCCTGATGAAAGCCGATCTGGTTATCGACCCACCGCTTGTGCCAGAAAGCTGGCTCCATGGTTGCTCCTTGTTTATCGAGTAAACCGATAGAAAACGCGTAAAACTTGCGATGGATATAGATCAGTTTCTGACCGAAGATGAGTGCATCTTAACCTTCAGGACCTTGCCATGCTGCCCAGCCTGTTCATTTCCCATGGTTCGCCCATGCTCGCCCTGCACCCGGGTGCCAGCGGGCCGGCCTTGGCCGGGCTGGCCAACAGCCTGCCACGCCCCAAGGCAATCGTGGTGGTGTCAGCACACTGGGAAAGCCGTGAACTGCTGGTAACCAGCAGTGCACAGCCAGAAACCTGGCACGACTTCTACGGCTTTCCACCGGCCTTGTATGCGGTGCAGTACCCGGCGCCGGGCGAGCCTTCCCTGGCAGGCCAGGTCAGCGAGTTGTTGAAAGCTGCAGGGCTGCCAGCCCGGCTGGACGCCCAGCGGCCGTTCGACCACGGCGCCTGGGTACCGCTGTCGCTGATGTACCCGGACGCAAGCATTCCCGTGGTGCAGGTTTCCCTGCCCAGCCACATGGGGCCTGCGCTGCAGGTGAAGGTGGGCCAGGCGCTGGCGAACTTGCGTGCCGAGGGCATCTTGCTGGTGGGTTCGGGCAGCATCACCCATAACCTGGGGGAACTGGACTGGCATGCAGGGCCGGATGTGATCGAGCCATGGGCGCTGGCGTTCAGGGATTGGGTGGTGGAGCGGCTGCAGGAAGATGACCAAGCGGCATTGCTGGATTACCGGAAGCAGGCGCCACATGCCGTGCGTAACCATCCCAGTGATGAGCATTTGCTGCCGCTGTTCTTTGCCCTGGGGGCTGGGAGCAGGTTTGGCGTGGTGCATCAGGGGTTTACCCTAGGGGCGCTGGGGATGGATATATATCGGTTCGACTGAAGGGCCTCTTCGCGGGCTTGCCCGCGAAAGGGCCGGTACAGGCAAAAAAAATCCCCGACCTGGGCCGGGGATTTTTTTATAGCGCCAGGATCAATCCTCGCGGTAGCGACGCAGCTTCAGCTGCTTGCCAGCTACGCGGGTGTCCTTGAGCTTGGACAGCAGCTTCTCGAGGCCGTCTTCCGGCAGCTCGACCAGGCTGAAGCTGTCGCGAACCTGGATGCGACCGATGGCATCACGCGCCAGGCCACCCTCGTTGAGGATCGCGCCCAGCAGGTTCTTGGCAGCGATACCGTCGCGGGCACCCAGGGCGGTACGGCAACGTACACGGCCTTCGGCCAGCGGCAGCGGCGCACGGCGCTCGCGGTCGCCGCGGTCAGGGCGCTCGCCACGCTCAGGACGCTCACCACGCTCACCACGCGGGGCACCAACGCCCGGCACCAGCGGCTGCTCACGCTCTACCGCAGCCAGGTCCAGCGCCTGGCCATTGGTGGCTTTGCGCAGCAAGGCCGAAGCCAGCGCACGTGCGCTGCAACCCAGGTCGGTGGTCAGGCGGTCGAACAGTTCACCGTGGGTGGCTTCTGCTTCGGCTACCAGCGGCGCCAGGCTCGAGGTCAGCTTCTTGATGCGGGCATCCAGCACGGCCTGGGCATTCGGCAGGCGGGCTTCGGCAACTTTCTGCCCGGTTACACGCTCGATCACCTGCAGCATGCGGCGCTCACGCGGGGTGACCAGCAGCAGCGCACGGCCTTCGCGACCGGCACGGCCAGTACGGCCGATACGGTGCACGTAGGACTCTGGGTCGTACGGCATGTCAACGTTGAACACGTGGGTGATGCGCGGTACGTCCAGACCACGGGCAGCGACGTCGGTGGCGACGACGATGTCCAGGCGGCCATCCTTGAGCGAGTCGATCACGCGCTCACGCTGGTTCTGGGCGATGTCGCCGTTCAGCGCGGCAGCCTTGTAGCCTTTGGCTTCCAGGGCGGCGGCCAGGTCCAGGGTGGCTTGCTTGGTACGCACGAAGGCGATCAGTGCGTCGAACTCTTCCACTTCCAGCAGACGCAGCACAGCCGGGATCTTCTGATCGGCATGGACCATCAGGTGGGCTTGCTCGATCGCGGTTACGGTCTGGGTCTTGGTCTGGATCTTGACGTGCTTGGGCTCGCGCAGGTGGCGCTCGGCGATCGAACGGATCGACGACGGCAGGGTTGCGGAGAACAGTACGGTCTGACGGGTAGCCGGGATTGCGTCGAAGATCACTTCGAGGTCATCCATGAAGCCCAGCTTCAGCATCTCGTCGGCTTCGTCCAGTACCAGGTACTGCACGGTGGACAAGACTTTTTCGTCACGACGCAGGTGGTCGCACAGGCGGCCCGGGGTGGCGACGACGATTTGCGCGCCGTTGCGGATTGCACGCAGCTGTGGGCCCATCGGGGCACCACCGTATACGGCAACCACGTTCACGCCCGGCATCTGCTTGGCGTAGGTTTCGAAAGCGGTAGCTACTTGCAGCGCCAACTCACGGGTTGGCGCCAGGATCAGGGCTTGCGGTTCGCGCTTGCTCACATCGATCTTGTTGAGGATCGGCAGGGCGAAGGCAGCGGTCTTGCCGGTGCCCGTCTGCGCCTGGCCGATCATGTCGTGACCGGCGAGGATGATCGGGATCGATTGTTGCTGAATGGCGGACGGCTCTTCGTAGCCGGTAGCCACAACAGCAGCAACAATGTTCGGATTAAGATCGAGAGCGGCGAAGCCGCCGGTTTCCTGGGTCATGGGTCTGCCTCTAGGTGCATCCGCAAAGACCCATGCTCCAAAGCTGCACATGCCTTGAAAGACCGTCAGGTCACCCAGGCAGCTTTGGCGGCGGGGATTTGCGAAAACGATTGAAAAAGAAAACTTGGGAAGGTCCGCCTAGCGGACGCGCAGCCGAAGCTGGACTCGGAGGATTTGCACCACCTGATTTTGAGGTCCGCTAAAAGACCGGCGCGTACTATACCTGAAATAGCGGCAACCGTGAGGAATATTTTCAGGGGGCAAGGCCATTATCGGGCCATCAACCAATCCGCGCTGAATCGATAATTCCCTGAAGCCTCACCCGATCTGTGTGGGAGCGGCCTTGCGTCGCGAAAGGGGTGCGAAGCGCCCCCAGGATTTAAGCCACGCCGCATAGATTGCCGGGGCCGCTCTGCGGCCCTATCGCGACACAAGGCCGCTCCCACAAATGGCCGCGTCAGGCGTTCAAGTTGCTGGCCGAATCTCTTTGATCAACCCATCCAGGCTATAACCCAGCTGCGGCGCCAGTGCCTCGGCCCGGGCACGCAACCCCTCCAAATCCAGCACCTGCTCAAGATCAGCCGGCACCAGCAAGATCACATTACCCTCCTTCACCGGCAGCTCCCAGTAATGCCGATGGTACAGCCCGCGCAGCAATGCCGCGCCCAGCGGCTTGCCGTCGTCGGTAGCCCACTGGTTGATTACCAGCCAGCCGCCCGGGTTCAGTTGTTGCTGGCAGTTTTCCAGGAATTTCCATGCCAGGTGCCCCACGCCCGGCCCATGGTCGGTGTACAGGTCGACAAACAACAGGTCGGCCTTCTCCGCCGTGGGCAGCAACTCGATGGCATCACCGATGCGCACGTACAACCGAGGGTCATCATCCAGGCCCAGGTGCTCCATGGCCAGGCGCGGTACGTCCGGGCGCAGCTCGATGGCCTCGATGTCTTCAAGTGGCAGGAACTTCATGCAGGCCTGGGTCAGCGTGCCGGCACCCAGGCCAAGAAACAGCGCGCTCTCCGGCTGTTCATGGCACAACGCCCCCACCAGCATGGCGCGGGTGTAGTCGTACTCCAGCCAGCTGGGGTCGGCCGTGAACACACAGCTCTGCTCGATGGCATCGCCGAATTCCAGAAAGCGGTAGTCGTCGACTTCATACACGCTGATGACGCCAAAAGCGTCCTCTACCCGTGCCAGTAGCCGCTCTTCCCGTTCCGCCGTCATGCTTACCACCCACCCGCGCAAAACGCGCATTGTCCGTCAACACCCTTGATGCAACAAGCGCAGCGCCAACTGTTACCATGGCCTATAGCCTACAACCTACAAGACCGAGCCCGAGATGAACCGACCGTGGAGCCCTGACAGCTGGCGCGCCCTGCCGATCCAGCAGCAACCGACCTACCCCGATGCTGCGCACCTGCTGAAGGTTGAACAGACCCTCGCCAGCTACCCGCCGCTGGTGTTCGCGGGCGAGGCACGCGAGCTGCGCAGGCAGTTTGCCGAGGTTACCGAAGGCCGCGCCTTCCTGCTGCAAGGTGGCGACTGCGCCGAGAGCTTCGCCGAGTTCTCGGCGGCAAAAATCCGCGACACCTTCAAGGTGCTGCTGCAGATGGCCATTGTGATGACCTTTGCTGCCGGCTGCCCGGTGGTGAAGGTGGGGCGCATGGCCGGGCAGTTTGCCAAGCCGCGCTCCTCGGGCGATGAAACCATTGGCGACATCACCCTGCCCGCCTACCGCGGCGACATCGTCAACGGCATCGGTTTCGACGCCAAAAGCCGCATCCCCGACCCCGAGCGCCTGCTGCAGGCCTACCACCAGGCCACCGCCAGCCTCAACCTGCTGCGCGCCTTCGCCCAGGGCGGGTTTGCCGACCTGCACCAGGTGCACAAGTGGAACCTGGATTTCATCGCCAACTCGGCACTGGCCGACAAGTACCACCAACTGGCCAACCGCATCGACGAAACACTGGCATTCATGCGTGCCTGCGGTCTGGACAGCGCGCCGCAACTGCGGGAAACCAGCTTCTTCACTGCCCACGAAGCGCTGCTGTTGAACTATGAAGAAGCCTTCGTGCGCCAGGACAGCCTGACCGGCGACTACTACGACTGCTCGGCGCACATGCTGTGGATAGGCGACCGCACCCGCCAGCTCGACGGCGCCCACGTGGAGTTTTTGCGCGGCGTGCACAACCCGATCGGGGTCAAGGTCGGCCCGAGCATGAACCCCGAAGAGCTGATCCGCCTGATCGACACGCTGAACCCGGCCAACGACCCCGGGCGCCTGAACCTGATAGTGCGCATGGGCGCGAGCAAGGTTGGCGACCACCTGCCGGGGCTGATCCGCACCGTCGAGCGCGAGGGGCGCAAGGTGCTGTGGAGCTCCGACCCGATGCACGGCAATACCATCAAGGCCAGCAGCGGCTACAAGACGCGCGACTTTGCGCAGATCCTGGATGAGGTGAAGCAGTTCTTCCAGGTGCACCAGGCCGAGGGCAGCCATGCTGGCGGCATTCATATCGAGATGACCGGGCAGAATGTCACCGAATGCATCGGTGGCGCCCGGCCGATTACCGAGGATGCGTTGTCTGACCGGTATCACACCCATTGTGATCCGCGGATGAATGCCGATCAGTCGCTGGAGCTGGCGTTTTTGATTGCCGAGACGTTGAAGCAAGTCCGGCGGTGAGGCTGGGGCGCATGCCTTGAGAAGCCAGGCGCCCGGCCCACACTCACTTCCTCAGCGGATCATCCCAGAAATGCGGCTCGGCCTCTTGCTGGATATCCGCCCGGCTCAACCCCAAGTCGTGCAAGGTTGCGTCACTGAGGCTGGCCAGCTCCTGGCGCTGGCGGTACAGCTGCAGCCAGCGCGCCGGACGCTGCAGGGCCGCATGCCACAGGTGGTTCAGGGAAAAGGCAGGTTGCTGGACGCTGCTGACATGACCTTTCATCGTGAAGCCCTCCGTGTTGGATGGCCTCAGTCTCGCGCCGGGCTTAAGATCAATCCAACGAATGTTTCTGATGCCATGCATCTCGGAGATTGATGCAATGTCCCAGTACCAGAGCCTCGATGCGGACGTATTGCGCACCTTCGTCGCCATCGCCGAGCAAGGCGGCTTTACCCGCGCCGGCGAAGTGGTCAACCGCACCCAATCGGCGGTGAGCATGCAGATGAAACGCCTGGAAGAAGACATCCTGCAGCGCCAGCTGTTCGAGCGCGACGGCCGCCAGGTTCGCCTCACCGCCGAGGGCCAGGTGCTGCTGGGCTATGCCCGGCGCATCCTCAAGCTGCATGGCGAGGTGTTCAATACCCTGCGCATGCCGCACATGGTCGGGCTGGTGCGGATTGGCACGCCTGACGACTACGCCATGCGCTTTCTGCCGACCATCTTGTCGAGCTTTGCCCAGGCCTACCCGCTGGTGCAGGTGGAAGTGCATTGCGACTCTTCCAAGCAATTGATGCTGCGCCAGGACCTGGACCTGACCATTGTCACCCGCGAACCAGGTAACGAGGTGGGCCAATTGCTGCGCCAGGAACGCTTGGTGTGGGCCGCCGCCGAAGGCTTTTGCCCACAGGAACAGCGGCCGATGCCCGTGGCACTGTTCAATACCGACTGCTTCTGCCGGGCCTGGACCTGCAATGCACTGCAAGCACAAGGTATCGACTACCGCATTGCCTATACCAGCCCCAGCCTGGCGGCGATCTTTGCCATCGTCACGGCAGGGTTGGCAGTGACGGCGCAGCTGCAAAGCCTGATTGGTGGCAATATCCGCATACTGGGTGAACAGGACGGGCTGCCGCAGTTGCCCTTAGCCAATGTGATGCTGGTGCGCAGTACGCAGAACCCCTCGCCGATTACCGACTGTATGGCCGACTACATCGTTGAGGGTTTCAAGTAATTGGGGCCTGTGGGAGCGGGCTTGTCCCGCGAATGGGCCGCAACGCGGCCCCACAATCTCACAGTTCAAACCCCAGCATCACCGCACACACCACCAAAAACACACAGAACATCGCCCGCAGTACCTTCTCCGGCAACGCATGAGCCAGCTTCACCCCCCAGCTGATGCTGAGCAAACCACCCACCGCCAACGGAATCCCCACCGCCCAGTCGACACTGTGGTGCACCCCATAGGTCACCAACGTCACCAAAGTACTCGGCGCGGCCAGCGCCAGCGACAGCCCCTGCGCCACCACCTGGGTGGTGCCGAACACACTGGTCAGGATCGGCGTGGCCACCACCGCCCCGCCCACGCCGAACAAGCCGCCCATGGTGCCGGCAAAACTGCCCAGCACGCCCAGCCAGGGCCAGGCATAACGCAGTTCGGCACTGGGCGGCGATGCCTTCATGAACATGCGCGCCACGTTCCACACCGCCAGGGCGACCAGAAAGCCGACAAAGCCCAGGCGCATGGATTGCGCATCCAGCCCCACTGCCCAGATCGACCCCAGCCAGGCAAACAAAAAGCTGCACGCCGACAGCGGCAAGGCATGGCGCAGCTCGATGCGGTTGCGCTGGTGATAGCGCCATAACGCCAGCAGCACGTTCGGCACCACCATCACCAGCGCCGTACCCTGCGCCAACTGCTGGTCCAGACCAAACAGCACGCCCAGCGCGGGGATTGCGATCAGCCCCCCACCAATACCGAACAAGCCCCCCATGGTGCCCAAGGCAGCGCCCAGCACGATATACAACAACCACTCGATCATCAGGGCCTCGTTTGCCTGTACAGATAATGCGAGCATGCTAACGACTGTGTGCTGGCGGGGAAACGCACAGCAGCGCACAATGGCTATGCGTTTTTCGCAAAAGCAAGGCAGCCATGAGCCCCGATACCCTGACCGACCAATTGAGCCTGTTCCTCGATGTGTTGGAGGCTGGCAGTTTTTCCGCCGCCGCCCGCCGTCACCCGCTGACCCCGTCCGCTGTGGCCCGGCGCATCGACAACCTGGAAAGCGCCGTCGGCAGCCGCCTGTTCACCCGCAGCACCCATGCCGTGCGCGCCACACCCGCAGGCAATGCCTTTGCCGAACGGGCCAGGCGCATCATCGAGGAGCTGCGCCTGGCCCGGGCTGAAGCGGTATCGCTGAGCAACGCCCCCGAAGGCCTGATCCGCATCGACGCCCCCGCCGCGTTCGGCCGCCGCCATCTGGCCCCCGCCATCGCCGACTTCCTGGTGGCCTACCCCGGCCTGGATGTGCAACTGCGGTTGATCGACAGCTTCGTCGACCTGCAGGGCAGCCACCTGGGCGAGGTCGACCTGGTACTGCGTGCCGGCCCCTTGGCCGACACCCGGTTGGTCGCCACGCCGCTGGCTTACATGGTGCGCGTCGCCTGCGCCAGCCCCGCCTACCTGGCCAGCCGCGGCATGCCCACCTGCCCCAGCGAACTGCCTGGGCATGACGGCCTGGACTGGGACGGCCTGGCCCCGCCGTTCGCCTGGCGCTTCAACGTGGCCGGGCAAACGCGCCTGTACCGTCCTGCGCGCATGCGCATGGCCGCCAACAATGCCGAAACCTTGCTGTTCGGTGCGCTCGCCGGCTTAGGTGTTGCCCACCTGCCTACCTGGCTGATCAGCGAATACCTGCTGCGTGGCGAACTGGTTCCGCTGTTTTGCGACGGCGGCCTGCCAGCAGCCGAGACCAGCGGCATTTACGCACTACGGCTGGAACATGAAACGAACTCTCGCAGCCGTTTGCTGCTCGAATTCCTCAAGAGCCGCTTCAGCCCGATTCCACCCTGGGACCTGGCCTTGCGCAGTGAACTGCGTGAGTAATGCGCGCACTAAAAATAAGCGTGCCAGAATTCCCCATTGATCAATTTCAAGGACCTGCATGAACGCCGACACCCAAGCCTCTTGCGACGAGCTGCTGCTGGACAACCAGGTCTGCTTCGCCCTGCACTCCACCTCGTTGCTGATGACCAAGGTCTACAAACCGCTGCTGCAAGCCTTGGGCCTGACCTACCCACAGTACCTGGCCATGCTGGTGCTGTGGGAGCGCGACGACCTGACAGTGGGCGAAATCAGCCAGCACCTGCTGACCGACCCGGGCTCCCTGACGCCACTGCTCAAGCGCCTGGAAAGTGAAGGCCTGCTGCAGCGTAACCGCAGCAGGGAGGACGAACGGGTAGTAATGGTGCAGCTGACTGAAAAGGGCCGCGCCCTGCAACAGCAGGCCAAAGAAGTGCCGCAGTGCATCCTCAAAGCCAGCGGGCGCAGCCTGGAGCAGTTGCAGCAACTGCAGGCCGACCTGCTGAACCTGCGCGAGAACCTGCAGAAAAACCTCTGACAGCTATGCTGTGCACTGGCCGTTCGGATGGACGGCAATGATTTATCTTGCGCGCAAACTAATTGCGCGCTAATTTAAATCCCACACCAATCCGCGCCCTCCTTGACCGGGAGCGCACAGCACATTAGCGAGGCTCAAGATGCAAAAGGTCACTCCGCTGTACATCGCAGAAGCTACCTCCACCGGTGGGCGCGACGGAAAATCGAAATCCAGCGACGGCAAGCTGGCAGTCAGCCTGAGCACGCCCAAGGAACTGAGCGGCGCAGGCGGTGACGGCACCAACCCCGAGCAGCTTTTCGCTGCCGGATACTCAGCCTGCTTCATCGGCGCCCTGAAGTTCGTGGCCGGGCAAGAGAAGAAGGCCCTGCCGGCAGATGCCTCTATCACCGCCAAGGTGGGCATTGGCCAGATCCCAGGCGGTTTCGGCCTGGACATCGACCTGCACATCAACCTGCCAGGCCTGCCCCAGGCCGATGCCGAAGGCTTGGTGGAAAAGGCTCACAAAGTTTGTCCGTATTCCAACGCTACCCGCGGGAACGTGGATGTGCGCCTGCATGTGACGGTTTAAGTCGCAGGCACAAAAAACCCGGCCGAGGCCGGGTTTTTTGTGCACATTGCAAGAAGAATTACTTCTTGGCACGGCCTTTGTACGAACCGCCTTCGCGGGTATCGATTTCGATCAGGTCGTCGATTTCGATGAAGTCAGCAACGCTGAGTTCAGTACCGTTTGCCAGCTTGGCAGGCTTCATGACTTTGCCCGAAGTGTCGCCACGAGCCGAACCTTCGGTGTAGGCAACCTTACGCACGATGGTGGTCGGCAGCTCTACCGATACCAGACGGTCTTCGAAGAACACAGCTTCGCAGATGTCTTCCATGCCTTCTTCGATGAACGGCAGAACGGCCTCGATGTCTTCGGCGTTCAGCTCGTACATGGTGTAGTCGGTGGTGTCCATGAAGGTGTATGTGTCACCGCTGATGAACGACAGGGTCGCTTCTTTGCGATCCAGGATCACGTCGTCCAGCTTGTCGTCCGCACCGTATACGGTTTCGGTCTTGTAGCCGGTCAGCAGGTTCTTCAGCTTGGTCTTCATGATCGCGCTGTTACGGCCCGACTTGGTGAACTCAGCTTTTTGAACCAGCCACGGGTCGTTGTCGATCCGCAGGACGGTACCGGGTTTCAGTTCTTTACCAGTTTTCATTACGAAGTATCCGAATCTGGATGGATTTATAAAAATCGAGGCCGCGTATCATAGCGAATTTCGGTAAAAGTGTACTAGCGCTGTGGCAAGGTCCGGCTGAGCGGCCTGTCGCACCGCCCAAAGCCGGGCATGCCGTTGCAGTTCCGGCCAGTGCTGGCGGGCTGCCTGCCACGCCTGGCCCATGTCGCAGTCCATGTTCCAGGCACGCCACAGGCCCAGCAGGGCGGCATCGGCTTCATCTGACAGGCCGCGTCGATAATGCGCCAGAAATGCTTCGAGCTTTTCCCGGTGGGCGTTCTCGTCCTGCACATAGATGTGCCACAGCATCGGCTGCCCGGCCCACTGCGCCCGCACGAACGAGTCTTCACCACGCACCGCGTTGAAATCGCAACTCCACAGCAGCCGGTCGAAGTCGTCCTGGCTGACGAACGGCAGCACCTGTACGGTCAGCGCGCCCCGCTTGCGCACGCTGCCCACCTGCAGCGGCACCTCGCCAAGCCACTGGCTCAGCCCCGCCACGATACGCCCTTGCGGTACCAGCAGGTGGCACGGTTGCGCGCCTGTGGCCAAGGCATCCAGCCAGCTGGCCAACTGCGGGTTTTCGTAGGCAAACAGCGATATCAGCAATGCCCCCTGCTCGGGCGCTACCCCAAGCTCCTGCAGAAACGCCTGGCGTGCCCCGGCCGACTGCTGGAAGGCATCACGCCGCGCCAGCAGCGAGCCCTCGCGTAGCAGGCCGCCGGTTTTTTCGGTAAAGCCGGGGAAGAAAAACACCTTGCGCAGGCCATTGGGCTGCGGCGAAGGCAAGCCATGGCAGCCCTCCACCCAGTCCTCGGCACTGAGGTATTCAAGGTTCAGCCACAGCGGCGGCGTGGCGCAGGCACGCATTGCCTCTACATAGGCCGCCGGCAACTGGCACGCGAAGGCGCCGATCACCCCATCGGCCGGTGCCACCGGCAGCCAGGCCGCAGGCCACTGACGCACATCCACACCGTGCTGCCACTGCTGTGCTGCGCTGGCATCAGCCCCTGGGCACATGGGCGTGAACGCGTTCAGGTCATCTACCCACAGGCGCACCGCCAGGCCATGCTCAGCCACCAGTTGCCGGGCCAGGCGCCAGGTCACGCCTATGTCGCCGTAGTTGTCGACGACGCTGCAGAAAATGTCCCAGGTGGCTTTCACCCGCCCCTCCCGTTCTGGTGCAAAAAACGCGAATTCTGCGGATAAATTGTCGCCGACAAAAGCACCCGCACGGAAAAATGCTCAAGTGCATGCGACAATGTACCCCGACCTACCCTGCCAGGAGGCTGCCATGGCCCGCCACCGTGAACTCAAGATCACCCTCAAGCCGCTGCCGTTGATTGTGTGCGTTGCCTTTGGCCTGTGGCTGGGCGCCGTGGCCATTGCCGCGAGCCTGTGGCTGGCGCTGCAACTGTGGCCACAGCAGGTGCAGCCGCTGGCCCAGGCCGTGGCCCCCGGTGTGTACCGGCCTGCCGCCCCCCCGGCGCCAGCCCCGGCACAAGACGCCCAGGCCGAGATGTTCGAGCACTACAAGGGCATTCTGCGCAAACAGGAACTGCAACAGGCCGCCGAGGCCGCGCAGGGCAACCCGCGCAACCTCAACAGCCCCAAATGCCAGTTCTGGATGCAGCAGAACCGCACCGCCCCCACCGACAAAAGCCAGGCCAACGTGCTGGAGTTCTGTTACTGACCATGGACAAGACCCGCCTGCTGGCGCAGATCGTCGCCACCCTCGAGCATGACCTTGACGTGCTGACCCGCGCGGCGCAAAGCGCCTACGAAACTGCCACCGCCGAAGAGAACATTGCCGAGAACAAGTACGACACCCTGGGCCTGGAAGCTTCCTACCTGGCCACCGGCCAGGCCCGCCGCAGCGCCGAGATCCGCCAGGCGCTGCTGACCTACCAGCAATTGCTGCTGCGCGACCATGACCCGGCGCGCGGGGTGCAGATCAGCAACCTGGTGACCCTGGAAGATGACGCTGGCGGGCAGCGCCGGTTGTTCCTCGGGCCTGAGGCGGCGGGGTTGAAGATTGGTGAGGGGGATGAGCGGGTGACCGTGATCACCCCGCGCTCACCGCTGGGGCAGCAATTGATGGGCAAGCGGGTGGATGAT
>NZ_JBNRIK010000041.1:2913-4750 GCF_053557975.1 Pseudomonas sp. XP2 | reverse complement strand
GCTGGCTTGCCGGCGATAAGTTTCGGTCAGGCAAAACACACCTAAAGGGTTTGCAAGGCATCGAACCGCCCCGCCAACCCCTGTTCGGCAAACTGCTCCACCACAAAATCGATGAACGCCCGGGTCTTGCCCGGCATCAGCTTGTGCTCGGCGAAATACAGGCTGATATGCCCGTCATCCACGTACCAGTCAGGCAACACCCGCCGCAGCCGCCCTGCCTGCAGGTATGGCACGGCAAATGGCAGGCTCACCAGGGCAATCCCCAGCCCCTGCTCGGCCACCGCGCACGCCGCGTCCGAATCGCTCATGGTCATCGCCTGGCGCAGTTGCATCGGCTGCTGCGCCTGCCAGCGGCTGGTCAAAGGCCACGAGCGCACCCGCCCGGTCTGCGGTGAGCGGATCAGGATGCCGTCGTGCCGCTGCAGCACCTGCGGGTCGTCAATCGGTGCGTGCCGCTGCAGGTAGGCCGGTGCTGCCACCAACACCCGGTGGGCCGGGGTCAGCTTGCGCGCCACCACCCCCGGCGGCAGATCGAAACCACCGCCAATCGCTGCATCGAAGCCCTGGCCGATCAGGTCGACCTGGCGGTTGTCGAAATGCCAATCCGGGGTAATCGCCGGATAACGCCGTAAAAACTCACCCAGCAAGGGCAACACATACAAGCGCCCGAACACAGTGCCCATGCTCACCCGCAACAACCCGGCCGGCTGGCCTTCGGCGCTGGCCAGGTTGGCCACGGCATACTGGATGGTACGAAAGCTGTCGCTGACTTCGCCCAGAAAACGCTGCCCCGCCTCAGTCAGGGTCAGCTTGCGGGTACTACGCTGGAACAACCGCACGCCCAGGCGCGCCTCCAGCTGAGCCACGTGCTTGCCCACGGCGGCGGGGGTAATGCTCAGGCGCCTGGCAGCTTCGGCAAAGCTGCCGACCTCGGCACTGCGGATGAAGCACTCCAACGCGTTGAACGATTCCACGGCCATCATTGCCAACCCAAGGTTTACTCTGCTGATAGTGATTGCCATCTTATCAGCAGGTAATCAAGCGCCGATACTTTGCCCATCCAAGGCATTTCGGCCTGGCTTCCAGCAGGAGATCAGCATGTCCAAGCAACTTTCACTCGAAGGCAAAGTGGCCCTGGTTCAGGGCGGTTCCCGCGGCATAGGCGCAGCCATCGTGCGCCGCCTGGCACGCGAAGGTGCGCACGTGGCCTTCACCTATGTCAGCTCCGCCGGCCCGGCAGAAGACATGGCCCGCGAGATTACCGAAAACGGCGGCAAAGCCCTGGCCCTGCGGGCCGACAGCGCCGACGCAGCCGCCGTGCAACTGGCAGTGGATGACGCCGTGAAGGCCTTTGGCAGGCTGGATATTTTGGTCAACAACGCCGGTGTGCTGGCGGTAGCACCGGTGACCGAGTTCGACCTGGCCGACTTTGACCGCATGCTGGCGGTGAACGTACGCAGCGTGTTTGTCGCCAGCCAGGCCGCAGCCCGTTACATGGGCCAGGGCGGGCGCATCATCAATATTGGCAGCACCAACGCCGAGCGCATGCCATTTGCCGGCGGTGCGCCTTATGCCATGAGCAAGTCGGCGCTGGTTGGCCTGACCCGTGGCATGGCGCGTGATCTGGGGCCGCAGGGCATTACCGTGAACAACGTGCAGCCGGGGCCGGTGGACACCGACATGAACCCCGCCAGTGGCGAGTTTGCCGAGAGCCTGATCCCGTTGATGGCGATTGGACGGTATGGCGAGCCGGAAGAAATTGCCGGCTTTGTGGCTTACCTTGCTGGGCCAGAGGCGGGGTATATCACCGGGGCAAGCCTCACGATTGATGGTGGGT
>NZ_JBNRIK010000041.1:0-2795 GCF_053557975.1 Pseudomonas sp. XP2 | reverse complement strand
TTCCCCGGCAATGGGGCCAGAACAGGCTCAATCATTGCCCCCCAGATGCTGTTCCATCACCTCCAGAAACGCCCGGGCAGCAGGCGTCGGGCTGGAGGACCACACGGCATACAGGTGCCGCACCGGCGCATCTACCAACCGCGCCAGTGCCACACCTTCGAAACCCTGGGCCACCCGTTCCGGCACCAGGCCCACCGCCATGCCCCGCTGCACGAACTTTTCCACCAGGCGCACATGGCCGATCTCGAATTGCACCCGATGCTGCAGCCCCGCTGCCTGAAACGCCTCATCTGTCTGGCGCCGCGCCCCGGTGCCTTCGGGGAAATCCACCAGCACTTCATCCGCCAGATCGGCCAAAGCCAGCTGCCCGCAGCCGGCCAGCCGATGATCAACCGGCAACAACGCCACCAGTTCCTCCCTGGCCAGCAACCGATGCTGCACGCCCTGCACCACCTCGCCCTGCCACAGGCCAATGAAACCAACGTCCAGGCGCCGCTCGACCACATCGGCTATCAGCCATTCGCTCTTGGCCGTGATCCAGCGCACATCCACATCCGGGAATCGTTCGTGGAACACGGCCAGCAAGTCGACCAGGTCCAGCGCCGTGAGCGAGCTGATTTCCCCTATCGCCAGCCGCCCGCGCACCTGCCCGCATGCCGCCGCCACGTCATCGGCAATGCGCCGGGCCGCGTCCACCGCCGGCCGCGCGCTGAGCACAAAGGCCTCACCGGCAGGCGTCAGGCGCACCCGCCGCGAACTGCGCTCAAACAGGCTTACACCCAGCTGCGCTTCCAGCCGCGCCACCTGGTGGCTGAGCGCCGACTGCACCACATGGCAGCGCTCAGCGGCACGGGTAAAACTGCCAGTGTCGGCCACGGCGAGGGCGTATTCGAGCTGCTTGAGGTTCATCGATCTATCTGCTTTCAAGATGGATAAGCTGAAAACTATACATTGGTGTCATGCCTGACACTTCTTGATAATTCCCCCACTTCCTACTGCCCGCCAAGAGAACCGCATGAACGCCCCCACTCTCAGCCGCGCCATGATCCTGCTGATGGCCACCGCCACCGGCCTGGCCGTGGCCAGCAACTACTACGCCCAACCGCTGCTGCACAGCATCGCCCAGCAGTTTGGCCTGAGCACTGCCAGCGCCGGCAGTATCGTCATTGCCGCACAGCTCAGCTATGGCGCCGGCCTGTTGCTGCTGGCGCCGCTGGGTGACCTCTTCGAGCAGCGCCGGCTGATCACCGTGATGACCGCCATTGCCACGTTAGGGCTGGTCATCAGTGCATGTGCGCCGAGCCTGCCCTGGCTGATCCTCGGCACGGCGCTGACCGGGCTGTTCTCGGTGGTGGCGCAGATTCTGGTGCCCATGGCCGCGACCCTCAGCGAGCCGCATCAGCGTGGGCGCGCAGTCGGTACGCTGATGAGCGGCCTGCTGCTGGGCATCCTGCTGGCACGTACTGCTGCCGGTTTTATGGCCGAACTGGGCGGCTGGCGCAGCATCTACGTGTTGGCCGCTGTGCTGATGGCGGTCACCGCGGTGGCGCTGTACCGCAGCCTGCCGCAGCATCACAGCCATGCCGGGCTGAAGTACCCGGCACTGATCGGCTCGGTGTTCCGCCTGTTCGTTGAAGAACCGGTCCTGCGCCTGCGCTCGCTGCTCGGCCTGCTGGCGTTCAGCCTGTTCGCCCTGTTCTGGACGCCCCTGGCCTTTTTGCTGACCAAGGGCCCCTACCACTACTCCGATGCAGTGATCGGCCTGTTCGGCCTGGCCGGTGCAGCCGGTGCGCTGTCGGCGAACTGGGCCGGGCGCCTGGCCGACCGCGGCAAAGGCGCGCTGGGTACCACCGTGGGCCTGGTGGTGTTGCTGCTGTCGTGGGTGCCGCTGGGCTTTGCCCAGCAGTCATTGCTGGCCCTGCTGCTGGGCGTGCTGATGCTCGACCTGGCGGTACAACTGGTGCACGTGAGCAACCAGAACGCAGTGATTGCCCTACGCCCCGAGGCACGTACGCGGCTGAACGCCGGGTATATCACCTGCTATTTCATTGGCGGGGCGCTGGGGTCATTGCTGGGCACGCAGTTGTTCCAGTACCAGGGCTGGATGGGCATTGTGGCGGCGGGCCTGGTGATTGGCGGGCTGGCGTTGCTGGTGTGGGGCCTGGCCGAGCGTAAGCGCAAGACCACCTTGCAGGTGGCCTGAAAGATACCCGCGAAGAGGCCATTAGCCACGGCGACAATGCACCGCACGACCCTCCGTCGCATGGTCGTTGACTTGCCAGGCCAGGCAGCGCCCATTAGGCGCTGGTCAATGCCCTTTCCTGACAGGACGACTTTATGACAAGACTCACGGTGCAATCCGGCGATTTCTTGCAAGGTGAAGGCGAGTATCGCAACGGATCGCTCACACTCAAGACCCCGCGCAGCCCGTCACCGGGTGAGCGGATTTCCCTGGCCCGCATCAGCGACCTCCGGCTGGCCAGCCTGGAAACCAGCCGCAGCCTGGGCAGCGCCCTGGGCTGGGGTGTGGCGGGGGCCCTGGTGGCCGGGCCGGTGGGCTTGCTTGCCGGGCTGTGGCTAGGCGGCAAGGAGCAAGAAGCTACCTTCCTGGCCACCTTCAAGGATGGTCGCAAGCTCATGGCGATTACCGACGGCAAAACCTGGTCGAAGATCGATGACAGTTGGCGGCAGCACAATCACCCTGCCAACCAGGGCTGAATATCGCGGGGCCTGGATCGTTTTATGCTGAAGGCGGCTGTTAAGATGCCGCCTTTTTCATGGCCTGTGCCGGCCAC
>NZ_JBNRIK010000040.1:9690-32356 GCF_053557975.1 Pseudomonas sp. XP2 | reverse complement strand
TAAGGTTTGGCACCTCAATGTCGCTTGCTCGGACTTCAATCGAGCGATCCCGCGCCATGGCCAAAAACGCATGCACCCCCGCGTCACCCCCGCCTGCCCCTGAGCCTGCTCAGCCTGGGCCTGGCCCTGCATTGCCCCCATGTGCTCGCCGAAAACAGCGTGGTGCTGGCCCCGCTGCAGGTGTCCGACACCTACGGCGACGACGGCTATCGGGCACACCAGGCCGCAGTGGGCGGCTTCCAGCCCGCGCCCTTGCTTGATACCCCTGCCGCCATCAGCGTTTTCAGCCAGCAACTGCTTGAAGACCGGCAGGTGCGCCAGCTAAGCGAAGTGCTGCAAAGCGACGCCTCGGTTGGCGAAAGCTATGCCCCCATCGGCTACTACGAAAACTTCAACGTGAGGGGCTTCGAGCTTAACGCCGCCAGCAGCTACCGTATCAACGGCCAGACCATTGCCGGCGAGCAGAACGTGGCCCTGGAAAACAAACAGCAAGTCGAGTTGCTAAAGGGCCTGTCCGGGCTGCAAAGCGGCGTTTCAGAGCCGGGTGGCCTGGTCAACTACGTGACCAAGCGCGCCGAGGATGTGCGTAGCGTCACGCTGTCGACCAACACACAGGGCGAACGCTACCTGGCCACCGACCTGGGTGGCTGGTTCGGCAGCGAAAAACAGTTCGGCCTGCGTGCCAACCTGGCCCATGAGGACATCCGCTCGTATGTCGACCATGCGGATGGCAAGCGTGACTTCGCCTCGCTGGCCTTCGACTGGCAGATCAACCCGGATGCCACCCTGCAACTGGATGCCGAATACCAGCACCGCGAACAGCGCTCGGTGCCGGGTTACCAACTGCTGGGCGGCACCGCAGTGCCTCATGGCATCGACCCGGACGATCGTTTGGCGTACCAGCACTGGGCCAAACCCGTGCAGAACGACTCGCTGAACCTGGGCGGGCGCTTCGAGTACCGCTTCAACGAGGCCTGGACCGGCACCTTGAGTGCCTCGCGCAGCAAGGTGGTGATCGACGATTACAGCGCGTTTGCCTGGGGTTCGAGCGAAGGCGCGTTCTTTGCCAGCAATGGCGACTACGACATCTACGACTTCCGCAGCCCCGACGACACCCGCCGCACCGATGAAGCACAGGCCATGCTCAACGGGCACTTCGATGCGCTGGGCGTGGGGCATGAACTGACCGTGGGCACCAGCGCGCAGCGGCGCACGCTGGATCAACGGCCGTACTACAACGAGTGGCTGGGTACCGGCAACATCTACACCGGCGCCCCCGCCTTCGACCCGTCCGACAAAGCTGTCGGCGCCAGCGAACGCCGCCTGGACAGCCGTCAGTACGGCCTGTTCGTCAGCGACCGCATCAGCTTCAACGAACAGTGGCAGACCGTGCTGGGCGCCCGTGAAGTGCGCCTGGATGAAAAGACCTGGGACGAGAACGGTGTTGCCGGGCGCCATACCCGCCAATATGAGTTGCTGCCCAATGCTGCACTTATCTACAAGCCGCAGCCAGATACCACGGTATACGCCAGCTACGCCAAGGGCCTGTCTGCCGGCGGCACGGCACCCTGGTTTGCCAGCAACGCTGCCGAAATCGTCGCCCCCACAACCTCACACCAACTGGAACTGGGCCTCAAGCACGACTGGCAAGGCCTGAGCCTCAGCGCCGCGCTGTTCCAGATCCGCCAGGCCTACCAGTACGCACGCCCGGACGGTGCTGGCAACTTCACCTACGTGCAGCAAGGCCAGCAGAAAAACACCGGCCTGGAGCTGGGTGCCAGCGGCTGGGTAACCCGCAACTTGCAGGTACAGGCCAGCGCCGCAGCCATTCGTGCGCGGGTGAAAAACAGCGGTACCGATGCCTATGAAGGCCATCAGGCAATCAATGTGCCCAGGTTCCGCGCAGCACTGCACGCGCAATACACACTGCCGGTACCGGGGCTGGCCCTGTTGGGCGGGGCGCGCTACAGCGCCAGCAAGTATGCGAGCCAGGCGGGCAATGTGGAGGTTGGCGGGTACACCGTGTTCGATGTAGGGAGCCGGTATCGTACGCGCATTGGCGGGTATGACACGGTGCTGCGCCTGACCGTGGATAACGTGTTCGACAAACGCTATTGGCGCGATGTGGGGGACTATCTGGGGGATAACTACCTGTTCCAGGGGGCGCCACGTACCGCTCGGCTTTCGGCTTCGGTCAGCTTTTAAGATCTTGGGGCCGCTTTGCGGCCCATCGCGACGCAAGGCCGCTCCTACAGGGGACCGCGTGAATCTCAGGTGAACGCGGTCCCCTGTAGGAGCGGCCTTGCGTCGCGATGGGCTGCAAAGCAGCCCCAAAGGCCCAAATACAAAAAGCCCCCGTGCTTTTCAGCGCGGGGGCTCTTCGTAGAATGTGGCGGTGAAGAAGGGATTTGAACCCTTGATACGATTTCTCGTATACACACTTTCCAGGCGTGCTCCTTCGACCACTCGGACACTTCACCGTTTCTCTTCAAGCCTTGCGGCCCGTCGAGGTGCGCTAATTTAGTGAAAGACATTCCCTTTGGCAAGCACTTTTTTCAAATTTTTCATGTATTTGCATTTGGCACGCGGTGAACGCTGACCGACCAGTCAGCCTTGCTGCTTTACCTGGCCTCTGGCGCTGGGTAACGTCGTCGCCACGCCAACAAAAGGACTCTGCCATGAGCGAGCTGATTACCTACCACGCCGAAGACGGCATCGCCACCCTGACCCTGAACAACGGCAAGGTCAACGCCATCTCGCCGGACGTCATCACCGCCTTCAACGCCGCGCTCGACCGCGCGATCGAAGCGCGCGCAGTGGTGATCATCACCGGGCAGCCAGGCATCCTGTCGGGTGGTTACGACCTCAAGGTGATGACCAGCGGCCCGCAAGAGGCAATCAGCCTCGTCACCGCCGGCTCTACCCTCGCCCGCCGCCTGCTGTCGCACCCGTTCCCGGTGGTGGTCGCCTGCCCGGGCAATGCCGTGGCCAAGGGCGCTTTCCTGCTGCTGTCGGCCGATTACCGCATTGGCGTCGAAGGCCCGTACAAGGTGTGCCTGAACGAAGTGCAGATCGGCATGACCATGCACCATGCCGGTATCGAACTGGCCCGCGACCGCCTGCGCCGCTCAGCCTTCCACCGCTCGGTGATCAATGCCGAGGTATTCGACCCACACGCGGCGGTCGATGCCGGCTTCCTCGACAAAGTGGTGCCGGCCGAGCAGTTGCAGGAAGCGGCACTGGCGGCGGCGCGTGAATTGAAGAAGCTGAACATGCTGGCGCACAAGAACACCAAGCTGAAAGTGCGTAAAGGCCTGCTGGAGGCCCTGGACAAGGCGATCGAGCTGGACCAGCAGCATATGGGCTAGGCCCACCGGCCTCTGTGGGAGCGGGCTTGCCCCGCGAAGCAGGCAACGCGTTGCACGGCACCGGCTCCGCCGGTGTTCGCGGGGCAAGCCTGCTGCCACCGTCAGCAAGGCGCAGCAACAAGGTTTGCCCGAACCAGTGCACATCCGTACACTCCCCGGCGACTGTCTGGTGTGAGTCGTACCATGCTTTATTCCTTGCGCATGCTTCTGCTGGCGCTGCATTTCCTTGTGGTTGGCGTCGTGGGCCTGGTCATCGGCCTGTGCCGCCCCTTCAACCCCGACAACAGCCGCATATTCGCCCACCTCTACAGCCGCCCGGCCACCAGACTGCTGCGCATCAAGGTCAAGGCCGAGGTCGGCCCGCTATGGGATCAGCCCCCCGGTTGCGTGATCATCGCCAACCACCAATCCAACTTCGACCTGTTCGTGCTCGGCCAGGTCGTGCCACGACGCACCGTTGCCATCGGCAAAAAAAGCCTGGGCTGGGTTCCGTTGTTCGGCCAGCTGTTCTGGCTGGGCGGCAACGTGCTGATCGACCGCAAGAACAGCTACCAGGCACGCAAGGCCCTGCAGAAAACCACCCGCGTGCTGCAGGACGATACCTCGATCTGGGTGTTCCCCGAAGGCACACGCAACCCTGGTGAACACTTGCTGGCATTCAAGAAAGGCGCTTTTCACATGGCCATCGAGGCCGGCGTGCCGATTGTGCCGGTATGCGTCAGCCGCTATGCCAAACGCATGGGCCTGAACAGCTGGCGCCAGCGCACGGTAGTCGTCCGTTCGCTGCCGCCCATTACAACCGCCGGCATGACCCAACGGGACATCCCGGCGCTGATCGAGCAGTGCCGGGTGCAGATGCAGCAATGCATCGACCGCATGGAACACGAGCTGGCCTGAAGCCGGTTGCTCTTGGGCCGGGTACGGCCCAAGCTGTACCCCGTGTTCAACCGGAATAAGCAGGCAACCATGGGTCGAGTCGTGGCATCGGCGGTGTACAGCGCCGGCAGAAAGGTCACCAACATCAGCATCGACGAAGGCAGCGAGTGGGCGCGCAAGCCGGGGCACTTTGTGTGGATTGGCCTGGAAGAGCCCAACGCCGAGGAACTGGCCAACCTGCAATGCCAGTTCAACCTGCACGAGCTGGCCATCGAAGACGCCCTGGAAAAGCACAGCCGGCCCAAACTGGAAACCTTCGGCGACGCGCTGTTCATCGTCACCTACTCGCCAGTGCGCCATGAAGGCAAGCTGGAGTTCATCGAAACGCATATCTTTGCCGGCAACGGCTACATCATCACGTGCCGCAATGGCCACTCCAAATCCTATGCCCTGGTGCGCCAGCGCTGCGAGGCGCGGCCGCTGCTGCTGGAGCACGGTGAAGATTTTGTGCTGTACGCCCTGCTCGACTTCGTCACCGAGAACTACCAGCCGGTCAGCGAGGCCATTCATGGTGAAATCGAGGAGTTGGAGCAAAGCGTGCTCGGCGGTTCGTTGCAGGAGGATGACATCCGCCGCCTGCACAGCCTGCGCCGCGACATCCTGCGCCTGCGCCGCTATGTGGCGCCGATGGTGGAAGTGAGCGAGGAGTTGCAGCGCCTGAGCTTTCCGTTTATCGACAAGAACATGCGCCCGTATTTTCGTGATGTGCAGATTCACGTGACCCGGCAGATGGAAGACCTGGCCGGCATCCGCGACATCGCCAGCCAGACCATCGAGATCGGCATGCTGCTGGAGTCGTCACGGCAGAGCATCGTGCAACGCAAATTCGCGGCCTGGGCGGCGATTCTGGCGTTCCCTACAGCGATTGCGGGGATTTACGGGATGAACTTCCAGAACATGCCGGAGCTGGGGTGGCACTATGGATACTTCGGGGTACTGGGGGTGATCGTGCTGGGATGTACGGGGTTGTTTGCCAGCTTCAAGAAGTCTGGCTGGCTCTGAGATTGCCGGGGCCGCTTTGCGGCCCCCGCCACTACGCCGCGTTATGCTTGCTCACCGGCTGCTGGATAAAGCGCATCATCCACTCCCCCACCAGGTCGCCCTGGTGCTCGGTGGCCAGGCTGGCCACCGCCTTGTGGTACACCTCATCCCCCAGGTATTCCTGGCGGGCATCCAGCAGCGCGCGTGAATAGTCGTGCACGAACTCCGGGTGGCCCTGGAAGCACAGCACCTGGTCGCGGATGTGGTACGCCGCATTCGGGCAGAAATCGCTTGAAGCAATCACCGTGGCGCCTTCCGGCAGTTCGGTCACCTGGTCCTGGTGGCTGATCAGCAAGGTCAGCTCCGACACCTCCGGGTCCATCCACGGCGCATGGGCCGCCAGCGAGTAGCGATGGATGCCCACGCCCCAGCCCTTCTCCGCCCGCTCGGCCTTGCCACCCAAGGTCAGCGCCAGCAACTGATGGCCAAAACACACCCCCAGCAGCTTCTCGCCACGCTCGTAAAGCTTCAGCAAGTAGGCCTTGAGCGTCTGGATCCAGGCATCTGTACCGAACGAATCGGCCTTGCTGCCCGTCACAAGGTAGGCATCGAACACTTCATTCTCGGCGGGATAGTCGCCGTGCATCACGTTGTAGACACGAAATTCGGCGGCAATCGGCTGACGCGAGAAAAGCTGCTCGAACATCCTGCCGTAGCCCTGGTACTGCGCCGTCAACTCCGGTCGCAGGACATCGGTTTCAAGGATGCAGATGCGTAACGACATAGGGGTAGTCCTGAACGACATGGGTGGGAATCTGCTGTAGAGACTGACGCGAAAGACACGTACAAGCAAGTAGGCTGCACTGACGAACGGTCACATTTCGTCGGTACCCGCTTTGTGCTTGCGCCCCTGTCTAGTCAGAGCATGCCAGCCAGATGGCACATGGCCTCATAGCTAACTGAAATCAATGAACCACACAATTAGAACAAAGGGTTCTCAAACATGCATCACACACACCCTACTGTTGGATGTATATCCACTTTCAAGAGGCATGCAGTTCAGGCGCCAAGCGTCGCCACTGTGATCGACCCGAAGCGCGACAAGGAAGCCAACGGGTATTCAGGAATAACAACAAGAAGGCGGTCCGCCATGTTCAGACAATCAAAAATTCGCCAAGCTGGGCTCATTCTCTTTGCCACGACATTGCTGTTGATATTGCCGAACCTGACACGTTTGTTCGGCTGACCCTGGCGGTGGCGCCAACGGGCAGTGCACAGGTAACCTGCCGGCCTTGATGGTCGGAGATTACCCATGCGCCACTGCCTTGCACTGTTTGCGTTGTTTCTGAGCCTGCCGCTGTCGGCGGCGCAACTGCACCTTGAGCTGGGCGCCAGCGCGCGCCAGTGGAGCAGCGCCGAACTGCTCGGCCACCCGCAGGCCCGGGATATCAGCGTCGATCAGGATGTGTCATACAAACGCCCCATGCACTATCGGGCGGTGCCATTGGCCACGCTGCTGGAAGGCGTAAGCCCCGCTGATCACCTGCAGGCCGTGGCACGGGATGGCTTTGCCGCCGAAATGCCCGCCGCACCGCTGCTGCAGCAAGGGCCGGCACGGGCCTGGTTGGCCATAGAGGACCCCGACAAACCGTGGCCGGCATTAGGCAAGGGCAAACCCAGCGCGGGGCCGTTCTACCTGGTGTGGACTCAGCCGCAAGCGAGCGGCATTCGCCCGGAGCAGTGGCCGTTCCAGATTTCCACCCTTCGTAAACTGGACGCTGTCGAGACGCGCTTCCCGGCCTTGCTGCCCGATCCGAAGTTGCCAGCCGATAGCCCGGTGCGCCAGGGCTTTGCCTTGTTTCAGCAGAACTGCATGGCGTGCCACCGCCTTAACGGTGCGGGGGATGCGCAAATGGGGCCGGATTTGAACATGCCGCACAACCCGACCGAGTATTTCCAGCCGGGTTATCTACGCCAATTGATTCGCAACCCGCAAAGCCTAAGGCAGTGGCCGCAGGCAAAGATGCCGGGGTTTGCTGAAAACGTGCTGAGTGAACAAGACCTGGATGCGTTGCTGGCTTATCTGGGGCATATGGCTGGGCGCAAGCCTTGAGGGCTTCTTCGCGGCTTCACCCGCGAAGAAGGCAACGGAAAACCTTCAGGCAGTCTGCCGTTCGTGCTTGACTCCCCACCCTTCCACCTCCCCCCCATAAGGTGTCACCAACTGCTCGAACGCCTCTTCAAAGTCGCCAATCCCGCCATAGGTCGCATACATGACCTTGCTCAGTTCCAGGTGCCAGGCACCGTCGCCCAGCTCTTTCACCTGGGCATTGAGCGATTCGCCACGAAACTGCCCGGCGGCGCGGCGGGCACCTGCTTCATCGGGGAATACGGCATAGAACTCGATGGGGTGGATCTGGGTGAAGTCGAAACCGCCTGCCTTCATCTGGCGCAGGACGTTGCTGCTGATATCGTCGTTCTGGCTGCTCATGAATCGTCCTCCTGAATAACGCAATGGATAGACTTTCCGTGCACTACGCACCTGCCGGCAATCAATGGCCGAGCAGTTCGAGCTGATGCAAGACGCGAATTGAAACGGCGCCTACCCGCAGAATGGCAGGCACCTTTCATCATCGTAGCGCTTGAACAGGCACCACGCAAACGTGTGGGTCAGGGCGCTTCGTGAATACTGGTGATGGTCACCCCGCTATGCTCCTTGAGCCAGCGGGCGGTCGGGGAAATGGTGCGGTCCTGGAAGTCGTTGAGGTCCAGCTCGTCCATCACCGGGAACAGCTGCGAACGGATGGCCCGCGCGGCTTCCTCCTCGCTGGGACGGTGCTCGGTCCGCAGCATCAGGGTGGACGGTTCGCCTTTTTGATCGGCAAAGATGACTTCCCACTCTTTCATTGAACAAGTCCTCCCAATCCAGATACACCACGGTGTGATGCCTGATCAACTGACCTTGGGGCCGGGAGAATGTTCAGTCTGTAAGGGCCTCTTCGTGGGGCAAGCCCGCTCCCACAGAGATATCAACGGCGGGATTGCGATGATATCCCTGTGGGAGCGGGCTTGCCCCGCGAAAGGGCCGCAAAGCGGCCCCTTTTGCAGCCTTACTTCGGCGTGCCGTGCACGACACCGGCGGTGTTATCCAGCAGGCTCTTGGTCGCCGTCTGGATATACGCTTCCAGCTTTTTCAGCATTTCTGGCTGGTCCGGGCTTTCAATCAGTTCGGCCTTGAACTCGCTGCCCAACTGATAGCGGTACATGCGCGGGGTCATGTCCTTGGACTCGATCAGGATGCGGTCGCCTTGCACCAGGCCGACGATCTGCTCGCTGCCCGACGGCTTGATCATGCCCACGCCCTGGTCACCCTCAGGCAGGTTGAGCAGATCACGCCCCCAGCACTGGTGGCGGGCCTTGCCACCCAGGCGGCCCATGATGGTCGGCACGATGTCGACCTGGGTGCCCACGGTGTGGTTCACCGCACCAAACTTCTCCTGAATGCCCGGGGCAATCAGCAGCAGCGGCACGTTGAAACGGCCCAGGTCCAGTTCGGTGACTTGCTGGTGGTTGCCAAAGCCATGGTCGCCGACGATGACGAACAGGGTTTCCTTGAAGTATGGCTCTTTACGCGCCTTCTCGAAGAACTGGCCCAGCGCCCAGTCCGAATAGCGCATGGCAGTGAGGTGCTCGTCCAGGCGGCCTTGCCCGGTGACCTTCTCGACCGGCAGGTCTTTGGGCAGCGCGTATGGGGTGTGGTTGGAAAGCGTCTGCAGCAGCGCGTAGATCGGTTTCTTGCCGTCGTGCTTGGCCAGCTCCTCGTTGCCGCGGTCGAACATGTCCTGGTCGGACACGCCCCAGGTCGGGTCGGAGAACACCGGGTTGACGAAGTCGTTACGGCCAATGAAGGTGGTCATGCCCTGGTTGCCGAAGAACCCGGACTGGTTGTCCCAGGCAAAATCGCCGTTGTAGACGTACACGTCGTCGTAATCACGGGCGCTCAACAGTGCCGGCAGGCCCGACAGCTTGTGGCCGCCTTCCGGGGTCTGCATAAGGTATTCGAAGCCTGGCAGGTTGGGGAAGCAGGCCATGGTGGCGAACATACCTTGATGGGTATGGGTGCCGTTGGAGAAGAAGCGGTCGAACAGCAGGCCTTCTTTGGCCAGCTTGTCGAAGTACGGGGTAATGTTGTTGGGGCTGCCCAGTGCGCCTACCGAGTGGCCGGCGAAGCTTTCCATCAGGATCACCACCACGTTCTTGATCGGCAGGGTGCGCTCGACCGGCGGCACGAAGTCGCGGCGGATGGCAGCCTCGTCGGCATCGACCAGGGTGTCGTGTGCCGTCAGCAGTTGCTCGCGCACGCTTTGCGTGGCCACGTTCTGCTCCAGTACCGGCTTCCAGATGTTGGCGCGGTCTTCGCCGAAGCGGCTCTTGGCAGCGTCGATCAGGGTCAGGGTGCCGTTCAGGCCTAACTGGTTGACGAAGTTGGAGTCAGTGGTAAACGCATCACCCCAGCGCATTGGTGGGCCTTGGCGCAGGGTGCCACGGGCAGCGACCACGGCCACCAGCAGAATCACCATGAACACCGCCAGGCGGTTGTACCATGGGGCAACCCGGTGCAGGCCTTCGCCACGGGTCGCGCGGTCGATGCCCTTGAACAGCAGGCTCAGCAGCCAGGTACCGAAGGCCCAGGCCAGCAGGTAGCGCACCACCGGGAAACCGTACCAGAGCATGCTCATGACGGTTTTCGGGTCTTCCTTGATGTACTGGAACACCAGGCCGTTAAGGCGCTGGTGGAACTCGCGGTAGAAGTCCATCTCCATCAGGCCGAGGAACATTACCACGCTCGAGGCAAGGGTCAGCCAGAAGCGGAACACCCCACGCCGGGCCATGGCCCAAGGGCTTAGGATGGCCAGCAGCAGCGGGATGCTGAGGTACACCACCACGCGCAGGTCGAAGCGCAAGCCGTTGAGGAAGCCTTCGGCAACGGTGGAATACGGGGTATCACCGATCATGTCGCTGTTGTAGACCAGCAGCGCCAGGCGCACCAGGCTGAGCATCAGCATGATCACCAGCCCGCTGAGCAGCGTGTAGGCCAGGTGGGATTTCAGGGTCGGCGAAAACGACGTTCGCGCGCCCTGTTGCTTCAAGGCGTCCGTGTTAGCCATGAATGGGGAGGTCCTAGGATTGCGGTTTGCGAAGAGGCGATGGCGCTAGACCAACGCAGCATTGTGCGGGTGCGGATTCTGTTTAAACCAATGTGAAAATTTTGTCACTGGGATGTTGCGGCTTTTGTCTGTGCCGGCCTCTTCGCGGGCTTGCCCGCTCCCACAGGAGCCCCACAACTCTTGAGAGCGGCGCAGTACCTGTGGGAGCGGGCGAGCCCGCGAAAAGGCCGGCACAGGCGTTCAGATGCGCACGTTCCCCCGCGGCCCGGCAATTGCCCAGATCACCAGCCCTACCACCGGCAACAGTGCGATCAGCAAGATCCACAACACTTTGACACCCACCTCGCTGCCACTCTTGATGACATTGAGGATGGCCCAGATATCCAGCGCCAGAATGATCAGCCCGACGAGGCTGTTGAAGGTAGACCCCATGCCTAAACTCCTGTGCAGAGGCTTTGCTGCACAGCATAGCCAGCTATCGCACCAATAGAAGGGAATCCTTGGCCGTTGGCACAGGTCCCTGAGTAGACTGACTGCAATAACTGATTCGAGGTTCGCATGCCCCCCGCACACAGCCAAAGCGCCGCCCCACTTTCACTGCTGCACGCCTGGCGTCAGCAGGTGGCCCACACCCCTTGGCTCAGCGCCGGCCTGGGGCTGAGCCTGCTGGCAGTGATCGCACTGCTGGTGGCCAGCTTCTGGAACGCGGTGAACGGCGACCATGCCGATAACCTGCACCTGGCCGTGCTAGGCGGGTTGTCCGGCTTTGGCGCCACCGCGTTGGGTGCAGTGCTGGCGGTAGTGCTGCGCGATGTCAGCGCCCGCACCCAGGACGTGATGCTTGGCTTTGCCGCCGGCATGATGCTGGCGGCCAGTTCGTTTTCACTGATTCTGCCGGGCCTGGACGCCGCCCGCGAGATCACCGGCAACGGCCCGGCTGCGGCCTTTACCGTAGTGCTGGGCATGGCGCTGGGCGTATTGCTGATGCTGGGCCTGGACCGGTTCACCCCGCACGAGCACGAAAGCACCGGCCCATGCGGCCCCGAGGCCGAGCGTATCAGCCGGGTATGGCTGTTCGTGCTGGCGATCACGTTGCACAACCTGCCCGAAGGCATGGCGATTGGCGTGAGCTTCGCCAATGGCGACATGAACATCGGCCTGCCGCTGACCAGCGCCATCGCCATCCAGGACATCCCTGAGGGGCTGGCCGTGGCGCTGGCCCTGCGCGCTACCGGGCTTTCGAACATGAAAGCCGCGCTGGTGGCGATAGGGTCTGGGCTGATGGAGCCGCTGGGGGCGGTGATCGGGCTGGGGATTTCGACCGGCTTTGCCCTCGCCTACCCGATCAGCATGGGGCTGGCGGCGGGGGCGATGATCTTTGTGGTGAGCCACGAGGTCATCCCCGAAACCCACCGCAATGGGCACCAGACGGCGGCAACCCTTGGGTTGATGGGTGGCTTCGGCGTGATGATGTTTCTGGATACCGCGCTGGGCTGAGGTTTTGCGGTTGCCTGTGCCGGCCTCTTCGCGGGCTTGCCCGCGAAGAGGCAAACGACGAAATCAGATGTGCACGGCGACTTTCAGGGCTTCCAGGGCCGGCTCGACCTTGATGCCCAGCGCTGCACCCAGTTCCAGCACGCGCGCCAGGTCGTTCTGCCCCACCATCACCACCTGCAGCTCGTCATCCAGCAACTGGCTGAAGTTCAGCAACACATAACCACCGGCTTCTTTGTTCAGTGCGCCCATCTGCACCTGAATGCGGTTGAGCGCGGTCAGTGGCTCGGTGCGGGCCAGTTGCTTGGGCTTGAGGGTGAACGGCACGCTGCTGTCGAACGAGTCGCTGATCTGCTGGAACAGGTCCTGATAGCTGTCAGCCTGGAACACTACGGTGTCCGGCAAGCTGCCCAGCACCACCCATTCGCCCAGCGGGATGGGGAAGCTGTCGTCGTAGTTGATGTCGGGGTTGGCGGCCAGGAAAGCGGCCGGGTCGGCGTAGGCCTGGGCGGCCTCGTCGGCGATGCGCTCGATGTCGGCCTCACGCATGCAGCCGGCGCCAATGAGGCTGATGAATTCGAGCAACTGAGTTTTCATGAAAGGGGGCCTGCGACGGGTGAAAAGTCGCCAAGGATAGCCGCAAATGCCCCCGGGCGGTTAGCCGGCCAGCGTTTGCAAGCGTGCGGCTGTGTCCACCGCGCCCATGGTTTGCGCGGCCATCAGCGCGGTGGCGCCGCGGGCATCCTGGCGAGTCGGGTCGGCGCCTTGGGCCAACAGGTACTCGAGGATTTCGCTGCGGTTGAACATGGCCGCCAGCATTAATGCGGTGCGGCCGTCCTGCGCCGCGGCATCGACTGGCACGCCGTGCTCCAGCAGCAGGCGGATCATCGCCAAATCCCCCTTGAACGCGGCACCGGCAATCGGCAACTGGCCGTTGTCGTTGGCAATCAGCGGGTCGGCGCCCTGCGCCAGGAGCACGCGCACCGCGTCGTGGTGGCCGTGGTAGCTGGCCAGCATCAGCAGGGTATCGCCTTTGTGGTTACGCAGGTTGGCCGGCAGGCCGCTGGCAAGCAGGCGACCAAGCATTTCAGCATCCCCCTGGCGGGCACGTTCGAACACTTGCTCGGCGAACGCAGCAGTTTCGTCGTCGGTCATTGTGGCTGGCGCGGTGTGGCTGGACATCGGGAACCTCCTGGCATAAATGATTGCCCAAGTGTTTGTCAGGCACGCCATTGTGGTCAAAGGTTCAGATTCTATAGGGCCAATAGCTAAAGCCGGGCCCGTGCAAAATGCACTGTGCAAAATGCACGACCATGCAACCTGCACGGCACCGCTTCTTCAAATACCTATTAAGTTACTGTTTTTACTGGGTTTTTTCTGAAATCAAGTTCTGGCACGGTCGCTGCAATCATCAACTCATGTCTGCCACACTAGCCAGGAGTTGATATGGACCTCATCCAGCAAAAGTTCGTCTCGGTATTTTCGGCCTATCAGGTGACCACCCAGGCACGCCCTGATGGCGGCGTACTGTTGACCCTGCGTGCCGCTGACAACAAAGTCACCCGCCGGGTGCTGACCTATGCGCAGCTGCACAACGCAGAGCAACTGTCCTGGGCGATCAGCGCCATCCGCCGTGACCTGGCTGAACAGGCCAGCGAGTTGCCAGTGATTACCATGCTGCAGAGCCAGCAACGGTTTGCCCTGCCGACCTATCGCTGAGCTTGGTGGTGTTGCTAGTGGCCCCATCGCCGGCAAGCCAGCCCCCACATTGACCACGTCGGCCTCAAGGCCTGCGCATAACCTGTGGGAGCTGGCTTGCCGGCGATAGGGCCTACCCAGCAATTAAAGCTCGTCAATCCCCATGAACGCCCGCGCAGTCACATCCCCGGTGAATCGCGCTTGCACGCCCTGCTCGCTGCCATACAAACGCAACGCCAGGCAAAAAGGTGTCGCGCCCAGCTCTACCCAGCGCCGTGTTCCCGCCGGCACTACCAGCTGGTCACCCTTCTCGCACAGCACCGAATACACCCAGTCGCCCAGCCGCAGGCCAACCTGCGCCCGCCCGCTGACCACGGCAAACACCTCGTCGGCCTCATGCACATGCTCATCGCGCACATCGACTTGCAGCGCGTCTTCACCGTCACGGTTCAACAACACGTAGGCTTTGCTGCCGTGTGCAGTCATCAACTGGTCCAGATACTCACGGCTGAGCTCCAGTGCCTCACCGTCGGCCGTGCCAGGCCGCACCCGCAGGCCAGGCTCGCAATGGGAAAAATGCACGCCCTGCTCGGCAAGGGTCGCGGCGATATCGTCGTGGTGGGTCAGCACCTTGTTCGGCAGTTCCGGGCTGGCGGGGTGAAAAACGCTGAGAATGCTCATCAGGGGCGGGTCCTGGTCGGTTGCGAACAAAGGGCAATGATAACGGCTGCAGCCAAGGCTGCGGCACTGGCCATACCAAAGGTGAAGGTGGGGCCCAGCAGTTTCCAGCTGTAGCCCGAATATAATGCCCCCAGTGCACCGCCGGTGCCCGACAGCGCCGCGTACAACGCCTGGCCCTGGCCCTGCTGGCGGGCGCCGAAACTGGCCTGGACGAACGCGATGCTGGCAGCGTGAAAGCAACCGAAGGTGGCCGCGTGCAGCAGCTGGGCGAAGATCAGCACGGCCGGTGCCTCGGCCAGGTTGCCCAGCAGCAACCAGCGCAAAGCCGCCAGCAAAAAGCTGACCAGCAAAACGCGTTGCACACTGAAGCGCGCAAATAGCCGGCTCATCACCATGAACATCAGCACTTCGGCCACCACCCCCAGCGCCCACAGCAGGCCGATGGCACTGCGGCTGTAACCCAGGTGCTCCAGGTGCAGGGTAAGGAAGGTGTAGTACGGCCCATGGCTGAGCTGCATCAGCGCCACGCAGGCGTAGAACGCGACCACCCCCGGGGCCCGCAACTGCTGCAGGAAGCCGCCGGCGCCTTTGCGCTCGCCCTGCTCCACCGGCTGGGCGTTTGGCACCCACAGGCTGGCAGCGACAATACCGGCCATGATCGTGACCAGGGCCACCGGGTAGATGTCCAGGCTCAGCCATTCGAACAGGCGGCCCAGGCCAACCACCGTGAGGATGAAGCCGATAGAGCCCCACAGGCGCACCTGGCTGTAGCGCGACGTTTGCCCTTGCAGGTGGGCCAGGGTGATGACCTCGAACTGCGGCAGCACCGCGTGCCAGAAGAACGCGTGCAGGGCCATCACCAGCGCCAGCCACGCGTAGCTTTTGCCGAAGAAGATCAGGGCGAAGGTGGCCAGGGTGGACAACGCGCCCAGGCGCACGATCAACAAGCGCTGGCCGGTACGGTCGCCCAGCCAGCCCCACAGGTTGGGGGCGATGCAGCGCATCAGCATGGGAATGGCCACCAGCTCGCCGATACGCGCCGGGGAGAAGCCCAGGTGGTCGAAGTACAGGGCCAGGAAGGGGGCGGTGGAGCCTAGCAGGGCGAAGTAGAACAGGTAGAAGCTGGACAGGCGCCAGTAGGGGATGGGTTGCATGGATTTACCGTCTGAACCGGCACCACCCTGTAGGCGCAGCCTTGTGCTGCGAAAGGGCCGATGTCGCCATAGAGATGTGTGCTAGCTGCACCGGCCCTTTCGCAGCACGAGGCTGCTGCTGCAAAGAGCGGGCCGGCGCAAGCAACACGGTCAGAGCTGGCCCAGCACCGGGGTGGTTACCTTCACACCGGCATTCTGCGCGCGGTGGCGCAGCAGGTGGTCCATCAGCGCGATGGCCATCATCGCCTCGGCGATCGGCGTGGCGCGGATGCCCACGCACGGGTCGTGGCGGCCTTTGGTGATGACGTCCACCGGGTTGCCGTCAATGTCGATCGAGCGACCCGGGGTGGTGATGCTGGAAGTCGGCTTCAGCGCCAGGTGGGCAACGATCGGCTGGCCCGAGGAAATGCCGCCCAGGATGCCACCTGCGTTATTGCTGAGGAAGCCTTGCGGGGTCAGCTCGTCACGGTGCTCGGTACCGCGCTGGGCCACGCTGGCGAAGCCGGCGCCGATTTCCACGCCTTTGACCGCGTTGATGCTCATCAGCGCATGGGCCAGCTCGGCATCGAGGCGGTCGAAGATCGGCTCGCCCAGGCCAGGCATCACACCCTCGGCGACCACGGTGATCTTGGCACCTACAGAGTCCTGGTCACGGCGCAGTTGGTCCATGTAGGCCTCCAGCTCCGGCACCTTGTCCGGGTCGGGGCTGAAGAAGGCGTTCTGCTCCACCGATTCCCAGGTCTTGAACGGGATTTCAATCGGACCCAGCTGGCTCATGTAGCCACGTACGGTGATGCCCTGGGTGGCCAGGTACTTCTTGGCAATGGCACCAGCGGCCACGCGCATGGCGGTTTCGCGGGCCGAGCTGCGGCCACCGCCGCGGTAGTCGCGGATGCCGTATTTGTGATGGTAGGTGTAGTCGGCGTGGGCCGGACGGAACAGGTCCTTGATGGCCGAGTAGTCCTTGGACTTCTGGTCGGTGTTGCGGATCAGCAAGCCGATCGAGCAGCCAGTGGTGCGGCCTTCGAACACGCCGGAGAGGATTTCCACCTCATCGGCTTCCTGGCGCTGGGTGGTGTGCCGGCTGGTGCCAGGCTTGCGCCGGTCGAGGTCGTGCTGCAGGTCGGCCAGGGAAATTTCCAGGCCCGGTGGGCATCCATCGACAATGGCGACCAACGCCGGGCCATGGCTTTCGCCAGCGGTGGTGACAGTGAACAGCTTGCCGTAGGTATTGCCGGACATGGGCGCTCCGCGAGTTCTGCCTGAAATGGACGAAAGCGGCAGTATACAGATGGATTGGTTGTCTGTACTGGCCCTATCGCCGGCAAGCCAGCGATGGGGCCGATCCTGCAACACACTACCCGAGAACCTTCCCGCAAACATTGGGTCAAAGCTGCATCTCCCCATGTAGTACCGCATGATGTCGCGCCTCGTCGCCTTGCTCTTACTGCTGTGCACCGGCCTGGCCCAGGCCGCTGCCCCCACCGTGCTGCAACGCCCGATCGACCTGGACACCGGCCAAGGCGTGCTGCACGGCAGCCTGCTGCTGCCGCAACAGGCCTCCCCGCCGCCGGTGGTACTGATTATCGCCGGCTCCGGCCCCACCGACCGCGACGGCAACAACCCGGCGTCGGGCCGGGTCGACAACCTCAAACGCCTGGCTTTGCTACTGGCCAACGAGCACATTGCAAGCGTGCGCTACGACAAGCGTGGAGTGGCTGCCAGCCAGCCGGCCACGCCTGATGAGCGCAACCTCAGCGTGGAGCGCTACGTGGCCGATGTGGTCGCCTGGAGCCACAAGCTCAAGGCTGACCCGCGCTTCGGCCCGCTGATCCTGGTTGGGCATAGCGAAGGTGCGCTGATTGCAAGCCTGGCTGCAGAACAGGCCGGCGCCAGCGCGGTGATCACCCTGGCCGGCAGTGGCCGGCCGCTGGCCGACGTGCTGCGCGAGCAACTGGCCAAGCGGCTGCCACCGGCGCAACTGGCCAGTGGCAGCGCCCTGCTCGACCGCCTGCAGGCCGGGCAAACCAGCCTGGAAGTACCCGCGCCGCTGCGCCAGGTGTTCCGCCCCAGCGTTCAGCCCTACCTGATCTCGCTGTTCCAGCAGAACCCGGCGGCAGCCTTTGCCCGCCTGCCCATGCCCGCATTGATCGTGCAGGGGCGCAACGACGTGCAGGTGGACGTGGCCGACGCCGAACGGCTCAAGGCGGCCAAGCCGGATGCGCAGCTTGTGCTGATCGACGGCATGAACCACATGCTGCGCATCAGCCCCAGGGACATGAGCCAGCAGCGCGACAGCTACCTCAACCCCGAGCTGCCGCTGGCGCGCGAGCTGGGTGAGCGCATTGTGACGTTCATCCAGCATTTGCCTTCGGCATGAGGTAAACGAGCTCAGGTCCGCGGCAAGCCTGCCGATACAGCAGGCATAGCCGAGGACAAGCCTGATGACTACCGCCCCCGCCGCCGCAGAGCCGGCCGAAGAATCCCAGGAAAACCCTGCCCTGCCTTGGGCAGAACTGGCCACAGAACACTTCCAGCTGCTGCGCCTGGCCGCGCTGCCCACCGACCGCAGCACCGGCGCACGGCCGCTACGCTTTGTGCAGTTCGGCTATGCCGAGCGCCACGACAAGGCCCACAGCTTGCTACGCATGGAAATCCAGCTGCCTGGGCAAAAGGTGCACAAAGAGCAGAACCGCCTGGACATCCGCGTAGACCATACCGAGCGCCTTGTGCGCATTGGCAGTGAACACGGCCTGCAACTGGAACCGGTAAACCGTGGCATTGGCCGCTTCATGCTCGCCCAGGCCGCGCAATGGCTGCAGCGCAAGTGGCCGCACTACCGGGTGCCAGGCATGGCGCTGCCGAGCAAGGATGCCCTGAGCGAGGACTCACGCCTGCGCCGTGACCAATGCTTGCGCGGGGTGGGGATCGAAGTGGAGTACGAGGACGGCCAGCACCTGAAGGGCCGGACCGTGGACATGACCGTAGGCCAGCTGAAGGCCGCCTGGAGCAACGAGCGCCTGCAGCGAGTGGAGATTCTGGACGCCGCCAACCTGCTGCAGCAGGCGGACCAGCAGTTGCAAGAGATGGAGGGGCAACTGCGCGAGCGCGATGAACGGGTGGCCAAGTACCACCGCGAGGACAGCGGGCTGCGCTTTACCATCACCTGCCTGGTGGCGTTTGCGGTGTTTCAGGCGGGGTTGTTGATCTGGATAGCAACCCGCTGACACCGCGCCAGCGGGTGGATATTAGGGCCGCTTTGCGGCCCATCGCGACACAAGGCCGCTCCCACAGGGTATTGCGCGCTCTCTGTGGGAGCGGCCTTGTGTCGCGATGGGCTGCAAAGCAGCCCCAAATAGCCTAAACGCGGGCTTTGAACAACTCCTGATGCTGGCGGCACTGCTCGGCGGTGAGCATGAACACCCCATGCCCGCCACGCTCGAACTCCAGCCAGGCAAAGTCCACTTCTGGGTACAACGCCTCGACATGCACCTGGCTGTTGCCCACTTCAACAATCAGCAGGCCCTTGTCGGTCAGGTGGTCTGCCGCTTCGGCCAGCATGCGCCGTACCAGGTCCAGGCCGTCGTTGCCGCAGGCCAGGCCCAGTTCGGGCTCGTGGTGATACTCGGCCGGCATGTCGTCGAAGTCTTCGGCATCGACGTACGGCGGGTTGGACAGGATCAGGTCGAAACGCTGCCCCGGCAAGCCGCCAAAACCATCGCCCTGCACGGTATACACGCGGCCATCCAGGCCATGGCGCTCGATATTCTGGTTGGCCACTTCAAGGGCCTCGAACGACAGGTCGGCCAGCACCACCTCTGCCTCGGGGAACACGTCGGCGGCGACGATACCAATGCAGCCCGACCCCGTGCACAGGTCAAGAATGCGTGCCGGCTCACTCGCCAGCCACGGTTCGAAGCGTTTTTCGATCAGCTCGCCAATGGGCGAGCGCGGCACCAGCACGCGCTCGTCAACGATGAACGCCATGCCGCAGAACCACGCTTCGCCCAACAGGTAGGCAGCCGGCACCCGCTCTTCGATCCGGCGTTTGAGCAAATGCTGCAGGCGTACCCGCTCGTCGTCCTCGAGCATGCAGTCCAGGTAGCTGTCGGCCACCTCCCATGGCAGGTGCGCAGCACCCAGCACCAGCATGCGGGCCTCGTCCCAAGCGTTGTCGGCACCGTGGCCGAAGAACAGGTCGTGCTCGTGGAAGCGGCTGACCGCCCAGCGGATGTAGTCGCGCAGCGTGCGCAGACGGGATGTGATCACGGGGTACTCCTATTTCAGACCGGCCAAAAGTCTAACAGCCCCACCCGCACATTTGTTCGTTTGCCGTGACCAGTGGCTAGCCAGAGGCCAGTAACCACGCCGCTTGCGTTGTCAACCATTCCCATTGGCGTCAAGGCAGGGGACAATAGGTATACAAAAGCCCTTCCAAGGAGCCCTTGATGTCCGTTCCAACCACGATGTTCCGCCTCACTGGCCGCGACTACCCGCCGGCCAAGCTGAGCCACGCCAGCCTGATCATCATCGATGCACAAAAGGAGTACCTCAGTGGGCCCCTGCAGCTGTCGGGCATGGACGAGGCCGTGGCCAACATCGCCAGGTTGCTCGACGCCGCCCGTAAAAGCGGCCGTCCGATCATCCATGTTCGCCACCTGGGCACTGTCGGTGGCCGCTTCGACCCACAGGGGCCTGCCGGCCAGTTCATTCCGGGGCTGGAGCCGCTCGAAGGCGAAATCGTCATCGAAAAACGCATGCCCAACGCATTCAAGAACACCCAACTGCACGAAACGCTCCAGGCGCTGGGCCACCTGGACCTGATCGTCTGTGGTTTCATGAGCCATTCCAGCGTCAGCACCACCGTGCGCCGCGCCAAGGACTATGGTTACCGGTGCACCCTGGTGGAAGACGCCTCGGCAACCCGTGACCTGGCCTTCAAGGATGGCGTCATCCCGGCCGCGCAGATTCACCAGTGCGAAATGGCCGTGATGGCTGACAACTTCGCTTGCGTGGCCCCCACCGCCAGCCTGATCTGAGCGGCTGGGCACTACCGCCCGGCAGCCGGGCGGAACCCGATGGGCGGCGGCAGGTCGAATTCCGGATATCCACAGAGGAGAGCGGAATGAAGCTTAAAGGCAGTTTCGACGCCAAGCGCCTGCGCCCGCGCCAGCCGCGCAATTGGGGCGCCCGCCTGGCGGCCGGCCTGTCGGCGCTGCTGGCGACCCTGGGCGTGCTGCTGGCCATGGCCGGCGTCGCCGGTTTGCTGGGCAACTACCCTGCCCTGCAAGAACTCAACACCAACAAGCCGCTGTCCAGCATCCTTACCGTGGCTGGCTTGTTGCTGCTGTGGCTGGGGGTGCGCTTCTGGCGGCGCAGCCGTATTCGCTTGCGTCGCGGGCGGGAATTGAACCTGTCGCCGCACCTGATGAAAAAGCACGACTGAATCCTGCACTGGCCCTATCGCCGGCAAGCCAGCTCTCACAGGATTACCACAGGCCTGAGTGTTGTGCAGTACCTGTGGGCGCTGGCTTGCCGGCGATAGGGCCCGCACAGGCTGCACACGGCCCCACAGTCGCGTAAACTACGCCGCCCACGTGGAGGCATCATGCAAGACGACGATTTTTCCCTGTTCAAGGCCGAAGTGCGTGGCGTGAAGCCAATCCGCCACGACCGCGCCGAAGTCGGCAAGCCCAAGGCCGACCGCCAGAAGCTGGCCGGTCTGCGCCAGGCAGCGACCGTGCGCAGTGACAAGGCCTTGGTAATCGACGGTATGTCCGACCTGTTCGTCATCGACGTTGGCGCCGAAGACGAGCTTATGTGGCGCCGCGACGGCGTTCAGGAAGGCCAGTTGCGCAAGCTGAAGCTGGGCCAGATCCCGTTCGAGGGCAGCCTCGACCTGCACGGCATGACCGTGGAAAAGGCCCGCGAAACCCTGTGGGACTTCATCGCCGAAGCCACCAGACTGGAAGTGCGCTGCGTAAGGGTTACCCACGGCAAGGCGGCACGTCTGGACGGCAAGCGCCCGATGATCAAAAGCCACGTCAACACCTGGCTGCGCCAGCACCCGCAAGTGCTCGGTTTTGCCTCGTGCAGCGCCCGCCACGGCGGCACCGGCGCGGTGTATGTCATGCTCAAGCGAACCATGCTCGAAGGCCGCGACGAGTAACGCCGCGCTTGCAGCGCCGCCCTCACCGCCGTAACCTTCGTTTTTGCGATTTTTTCCCACAGGTAGATCCATGTCCCTGGAACAGAACTACACCGAGATCCTCAGCCAGATTGGCGAGGACGTCTCCCGTGAGGGCCTGCTCGACACGCCCAAGCGGGCTGCAAAGGCGATGAAGTACCTTTGCCGCGGTTATGAGCAAACACTGGAAGAAGTCACCAACAACGCGCTGTTCAGCTCTGACAACAGCGAAATGGTGCTGGTCCGGGACATCGAGCTGTATTCGATGTGCGAACACCACATGCTGCCGTTCATCGGCAAGGCACACGTGGCCTACCTGCCCAAGGGCAAGGTACTGGGCCTGTCGAAAGTAGCGCGCATCGTCGACATGTATGCCCGCCGCCTGCAGATCCAGGAAAACCTCAGCCGCCAGATCGCCGAAGCCGTGCAGCAGGTCACCGGTGCCGCCGGTGTGGCCGTGGTGGTCGAGGCCAAGCACATGTGCATGATGATGCGCGGTGTCGAAAAGCAGAACTCGACCATGATCACCTCGGTGATGCTGGGTGAGTTCCGCGACAACGCCGCCACCCGCAGCGAGTTCCTCAGCCTGATCAAGTGATTGGCTGCTGACCCCAAGCCGACCCAGCCGGGTCGGCTTTTGCATTTCAGGAGTTGCCCATGATCGTCAAAGCCCTGCGGGTTGGCCTCGGCCAGCTCATCGTGTTCGGTGACTGGATCAGCCGCCCAGCCAAGCGCAAGCGCGACGCCGCTGCCCAGGCCCGCGTCGAGCAAGCGGCCAAGGGCCTGGCGCTGTACCAGTTCCATGCCTGCCCGTTCTGCGTAAAGACCCGCCGCACCCTGCACCGGCTGAATGTGCCGGTGGCGCTGCGCGATGCAAAGAATGACCCGGTGCACCGCCAGGCCCTGCAGGAAGGTGGCGGCCGGGTGAAGGTGCCGTGCCTGCGCATTGAAGAAGCCGGCAAGGTGACCTGGATGTATGAGTCCAAGGCCATCGTTGCC
>NZ_JBNRIK010000040.1:0-9590 GCF_053557975.1 Pseudomonas sp. XP2 | reverse complement strand
AGCTCCCACAGGTTTATCACAGGGCTGAATATTGTGCGGTCCCTGTGGGAGCTGGCTTGCCGGCGATAGGGCCAGCACAGGCTGACAATCAACCCACCATCGGCACATGCCGCGGGTGGCTGCTGACCCGCTCCAGCCAGGCCTGTACCGCCGGGTAATCGGCCAGGTCGAACCCGCCCTGCTGCGCCACATGGGTGTAGGCGTACAGCGCCACATCGGCAATGGAGTACTGCTCACCCACCAGGTAAGGCGTCATCTGCAGCTGTCGCTCCATCACCCTCAGTGCCTTGTAGCCGCCCTTGTGCAGCTTGCGGTACTCATCCACCCGTTCATCCGGCAGCCCCAGGTAGAACTGGATGAAGCGCGCCACGGCAATGTACGGCTCATGGCTGTACTGCTCGAAGAACTGCCACTGCAACACCTGCGTGCGCAGGCGCGGTTCGCTGGGCAGGAACTCGCTGCCATCGGCCAGGAAGTTGAGAATGGCATTGGATTCCCACAGGTAGCTGCCGTCTTCCAGCTCCAGCACGGGCACCTTGCCGTTGGGGTTCATCGCCAGAAACTCAGGCGTTTCGGTCTCGCCCTTGAGGATGTCCACCGGGTGCCATTCATACGGCCGGCCCAGCAGGCTCAACATCAGCTTGACCTTGTAGCAGTTGCCCGACTGGTAGTCGCCATAGACCTTGTACATCGCCCCTCCCCCTCCAAGCAGTTTTGCAATTGCGCCCAATAGTTGGCGACTGTACGGCTAAAAGCAATGGCCGCTGTATGGCAAGGATCAATCTTGCTCGCTGTAGTCTGAAAAAACTGCTTACACCTTTACAAGGACTTTGTTCATGACCGATGCCACTTCCGCACGCCTGCGGCCCCTGGCAGACACTTCCCCGTCGGCGGTGGTCGCCGGCTTCATCGCCATGCTCACCGGCTATACCAGTTCGCTGGTATTGATGTTCCAGGCCGGCCAGGCAGCCGGGCTGACCACCGCGCAGATCTCCTCTTGGATCTGGGCGCTGTCGATCGGCATGGCGGTCTGCAGCATCGGCCTGTCGCTGCGCTACCGCACCCCGATCACCATTGCCTGGTCTACCCCCGGTGCCGCCTTGCTGATCACCAGCCTGGGCGGTGTGAGCTATGGCGAGGCCATTGGTGCCTACATCACCTGTGCCGTGCTGGTACTCCTCTGCGGCCTCACCGGCAGCTTCGAGCGCCTGGTCAAACGGATTCCGGCTTCGCTGGCCTCGGCGTTGCTGGCGGGTATCCTGTTCAAGATCGGTAGCGAAATTTTTGTTGCGGCGCAGCATCGCACATTGCTGGTGCTGGGCATGTTCTTCAGCTACCTGCTGGTCAAGCGCCTGTCGCCGCGTTACTGCGTGCTGGCGGCGTTGCTGGTGGGCACGGCATTGTCCGGCGCCCTGGGCCTGCTGGACTTCAGCGGCTTCCACCTGGAGGTGGCCAAGCCGGTGTGGACCACACCAAGCTTCTCGTTGGCGGCAACCATCAGCATTGGCATTCCGCTGTTCGTGGTGGCCATGACCTCGCAGAACATGCCCGGCGTCGCCGTGCTGCGTGCCGACGGCTATCAGGTACCGGCCTCGCCGCTGATTTCAGCCACCGGCTTTGCCTCACTGTTGCTGGCGCCATTCGGTTCGCACGGGGTCAACCTGGCGGCGATCAGCGCGGCGATCTGCACCGGGCCACACGCCCATGAAGACCCAGGTAAACGCTACACCGCAGCGGTATGGTGCGGGATTTTCTACGGCATCGCCGGGGTGTTCGGGGCGACCTTGGCGGCGCTGTTTGCAGCGTTGCCGAAAGAGCTGGTGCTGTCGATTGCCGCCCTGGCGCTGTTCGGCTCGATCATGAACGGGCTGACCGTGGCCATGAGCGAGGCGCGCGAGCGGGAGGCGGCAGTGATTACCTTCATGGTCACGGCTTCAGGACTTACGTTGTTCTCGATTGGCTCGGCGTTCTGGGGGATTGTGGCGGGGGTGCTGGCCTTGATGATCCTCAACCCGCGCAAGGCCTGACTGCAACGCGGTAAATGTGGGAGCGGCCCTTTCGCGACACAAGGCCGCTCCCACAAAGACCGTATGCACAAAGCCTGCTGAATCACAACCTGAAATGCCCCACCATCCCCTTCAAATCAATGCCTAACTGCGCCAGTTCCACACTCGACCGGGCATTGTCCTGCATTGCCAGCGCCGCCTGATCCGCACTGCCGCGAATCTGCGTGACACTGCGGCTGATCTCTTCCGCCACCGAGCTCTGCTGCTCGGCCGCCGCAGCAATCTGCTGGTTCATCTGCTGGATCAACGAAACCGCAGCAGCAATGCTGCCCAACGCGCTCTCGGTGTGCAGCGCATCGGCCACCGCCAACCGCACCAGCTCGGTGCTGCCACGGATCTGCGCCACCGACTGCTGGGCATTGCCGCGCAGGCTGGCAACCAGTGCCTCGATCTGCTCGGTAGACTGCCGGGTACGCCGCGCCAACGCACGCACCTCATCGGCCACCACGGCAAAACCACGCCCCTGCTCGCCAGCGCGGGCGGCCTCGATGGCGGCATTCAGCGCCAGCAGGTTGGTCTGCTCGGCCACGCTTTTGATCACTTCGAGCACGTCGCCGATGGTGTGGATTTCGGCACTGAGGCTGTCGATGCCGGCGCTGGCCGTTTCCGCTGCCGACGCCAACTGCTCGATGCGCTGCATGCTCTGACGCACCACCTGCTGCCCCGAGCCGACCTTGTCGTCCGCCGCCTGGGCGGCCTGCGCCGCTTGCTCGGCATTGCGCGCCACATCGTGCACAGTGGCCGTCATCTGCTGCATGGCAGTGGCCACCTGCTCGGTTTCCTCCTTCTGGCTGCCCACCTCACGGTTGGTCTGCTCGGTCACGGCCGACAACGCCTGGGCGCTGCCAGCCAGTTGTTCGATACCTTGCTGCAACCCACTGACAATGCCCGACAGGCCCGCCGCCATCTGCTGCATGGCCTGCATCAACTGCCCCACCTCGTCGCGCCGCGGTGGCTGGGCGTCAAAGCCAAGCTCGCCAGCCGCAATGCGCTGGGCGCGGCCGATGACATGCTTGAGCGGGCCGACGACCGCGCGAGTGATCAGCCAGGCAGCCAGTACACCCACCAGCAGCGCCAAGGCAGTGGCCAAGGCAATGGCCACAGCATTGCGTTGCAGCTCGGCCTGCAGGGCCTGCTGCTGGGTCAGGTAGGCCTGGTCGACCCTCCCGGTGACCTGCTCGGCACTGGCCTGCAACTGGGCTTTGAGCCCCTGCTCACGGGCCAGCTGGTCGGTATATTCATTGAGTTTTTCCGAGAAGCTGCCAATGTGCCCCGCCACTTCGCCCAGCACGCTCTGGTAGCCGGCATCACTGACCGTGCCCTGCAACTGACCAACCAGGCTGGCAGCCTCCACTGTCTGGGCAATGCGCGCCTGGCTCACGCCCTCTTCGCCCTTGCGGCTTTTTTCCAGGCGTACGCGCGCTTCGTCCATGGCCTGCAACATCAGCCGCGATACCTGTGCCACCTGCGCAGCCTGCTCAAGAAACTCGCCCCCCTGCTGGCCCTGGGACTGCTTGAGGGTATAGACGCCGTCATCGGCCAGGCCGGCCTGCAGCACATCAAGGTTATTGGCAACGCTGGACACCGACCAGCTGGCCATGTCCAGCGCCAGCTCCTTGGCCTGCACCGCGGCTACGAAAGCCTCGAACGCCTGGCCGTAGGCCGCCAGGTCAGTTTCTGCGGCCACCAACGCCGGCAGGCCACGGGCGCGCTCGGCCAAGCCCTGCAGGCCACTGCGCAAGGCCTCGGCCTGCTGAATATCGGAGCGCAGGGCAAATGCCTGCTCATGCTGACGCAAGCGCAGCAGGTCGGTATTGAACTGTGCCAGTTGGCGCAAACTGTCGAAGCGCTGGCCAACGCTGGCCAGCGCGGCGATGCCGATGGCCGCCACCGCCAGGGTCAGCACCAGCACCAAGGCAAAGCCCAGGCCGAGTTTGCGGGCCATGCCCAGGTTGGCCAGCACACCGTGCTTGCTCGCGCCCATCGCCGATTCCCCTTCTGCGTGCGAGGTGATCCCGAAGGCCAAGGGTGGCAACGTTGCCCGCCGATGAACAAGGGCCTGGCGTCAGAATAGTGTCAAATAGCTATGAGCGTGTCGTTTTCAGCTTGGCAGAGGTCGCCCTGCATACCGGTTAGGGGCCTCGACCCGCGAATACTGCCCAGAGGCGACATGGGTGCGCACCTGGCTCAGATCGCCGTAGCCCCGCCATCCACCGTCAGGCAATGCCCGGTGGTAAACGCTGCGCCGTCGCTGCACAGGTACAGCACGGCGCTGGCAATTTCCTCGACCTTGCCAATGCGACCTATCGGGTGCATGGCGGCGGCGAACTCGGCTTTGCGGGGGTCTGCCTCGTAGGCGCGGCGGAACATGTCGGTATCGATTACCGCCGGGCACACGGCATTCACACGGATGCCCTTCTTGGCGTATTCGATGGCCGCCGACTTGGTCAGGCCTATCACTGCGTGCTTGGAGGCGCTGTAAATACTCATCTTTGGCGCCGCACCCAGCCCCGCCACCGACGCGGTATTGACGATCGCCCCACCGCCTTGGGCCAGCAGCAAGGGCAGCTGGTACTTCATGCACAGCCACACGCCCTTCACGTTAACGCCCATGATGGCATCGAACTCCGCCTCACTGCCTTCGGCCAGGCGGTGTTGCTCAATCTCGATGCCGGCGTTGTTGTAGGCATAGTCCAGCCGGCCGAATGCAGCGATCAGGCGCTCGTGCAACTGGCGCACCTCGGCGTCGCGGGTAACGTCACAGGCGATGAACAAGGCCTCGCCACCTGCGGCCTGAATCTGCGCCACCGTCGCCTCGCCACCCAGCGGGTCGAGGTCGGCCACCACCACCTTCAGGCCCTCATGGGCGAACGCCAGGGCCGTCGCCCGGCCTATGCCGGCAGCGCCGCCGGTGACCAGCGCTACCTGGCCGGAAAAGGTCATGCTCATTGCGTGCTCCTCAGGGGATGGTGGGTTTCAGAGCATAGTCAGACACCGCCAGGCCGGGCAGCATCATCACACCAACGGTTGAGCTACCATGCTTGTCAGTGATGTTAGGGACCTGCCTACATCAACAAGGTAGATTGAACACCTATCATCTTCCATTGCCCACAAGGACCCCGCCATGACCCAGACCAACCGCCGCTTCCTGCTTGCCAAACGCCCGGTCGGCGCAGTGCGCCGTGACGACTTCACCTTCGAAAGCGTACCCGCCGAACAACCTGGCGAAGGCCAGGTGCTGGTGCGCAACCTGTACCTGTCGCTGGACCCCGCCATGCGCGGCTGGATGAACGAAGGCAAGTCCTACATCCCCCCCGTGGCCCTGGGTCAGGTCATGCGTGCGCTGGGCGTGGGCGAAGTGGTTGCGTCCAACCACCCGGCGTTCAAGCCGGGCGACCACGTCAGTGGCGCCCTTGGCGTGCAAGACTACTTCACCGGCGAGCCCCAGGGCCTGCACAAGATCGACCCCAACCTGGCGCCCCTGCCCCGCTACCTGTCGGCACTGGGCATGACCGGCATGACCGCCTACTTCGCCCTGCTGGAAGTTGGCCAACCCAAGGCCGGCGAAACCGTGGTCATCTCCGGCGCTGCCGGTGCGGTGGGCAGCATTGTCGGGCAAATTGCCAAGGTCAAAGGCTGCCGCGTGGTCGGCATTGCCGGCGGGGCCGAGAAGTGCCAGTACCTGAAAGATGAACTGGGCTTTGATGGGGTCATCGACTACAAGGCCGAAGACGTGCTGGCCGGCTTGAAGCGCGAATGCCCCAAAGGTGTGGACGTTTACTTTGACAACGTGGGCGGCGACATCCTCGATGCCGTGCTGACGCGCATCAACTTCAAGGCCCGCATCGTGATTTGCGGTGCGATCAGCCAGTACAACAACAAGGAAGCGGTAAAAGGCCCGGCCAACTACCTGTCGCTGCTGGTGAACCGTGCACGCATGGAAGGGTTTGTGGTGATGGACCATGCCAAGGACTACGGCAAGGCCGCGCTGGAGATGGCCGGCTGGCTGGCCAGTGGGCAGGTGAAGAGCAAGGAGGATGTGGTGGAGGGGCTGGAGACGTTCCCCGAGACGTTGCTGAAGCTGTTCAGTGGGGAGAATTTTGGCAAGTTGGTGCTGAAGGTGTGACGTTGTGAGTTGCGTTTGGGGCTGAAAGCGCATGCCTTGAGGGGTTTAGCGCCTGTGAGATCGAGCGCCGCGCGGGCGGCGCTCGATCTCACAGGCAAAGAAAATGCCCTGCCGGACCTTCCAGCCATCACACCTCATCCAGCCCGAAAAAAAAGCCAGCACACGCGTGCTGGCCTTTTTCATTACCGGGGGCTATTTACCCACGAATCTGCGCCACCACCGCAGCCAGCGCCTGGGCCGGGTCTGTGGCCTGGCTGATCGGTCGGCCGATCACCAGGTAATCCGAACCCGCATCCAGCGCCTGGCGCGGGGTAAGGATACGGCGCTGGTCATCCTGCGCGCTGCCCGCAGGGCGAATGCCCGGGGTTACCAGCTGCAGCGACGGGTGCGCCGCCTTCAACGCCGGGGCCTCCAGCGCCGAACACACCAAACCGTCCATGCCCGCCTTTTGCGCCAGCGCCGCCAGGCGCAATACCTGCTCTTGCGGGTCGACATCCAGGCCAATACCGGCCAGGTCTTCGCGCTCCATGCTGGTCAGCACGGTCACGCCAATCAGCAATGGCTGCTGGCCGCTGCGCTTGTCCAGCACTTCACGGCAGGCGGCCATCATGCGCAGGCCACCGGAGCAATGCACGTTCACCATCCACACACCCATCTCGGCAGCAGCTTTTACAGCCATTGCCGTGGTGTTGGGGATGTCGTGGAACTTGAGGTCCAGGAACACTTCGAAGCCCTTGTCGCACAGGGTTTCGACAATGCCCGAAGCGCTGCTGGTGAACAGCTCCTTGCCAACCTTCACCCGGCACAGCGCGGGGTCAAGCTGGTCAGCCAGCTTCAGGGCGGCCTCACGGGTAGGGTAATCCAGGGCGACGATCAGGGGCGTCTGGCAGGCGGACATGGGCAGGGTCTCTTGGCAAGTCGAAAACGGCGCGCATTGTAAACGAAGTGACGCAGGCTTTGGGGCCCATGGATCACGGAATTGGCCCAGCGGCGGCTGGCTTCTATAATTGAACCAACGGAACGGGTTAATGCTCAAATTTCGTACAAGCACTGCACACCCCCCCGCTTAAGGAGTATGACAATGCCCTGGTATGCCTGGCTGATCCTCATCATAGCCCTCGGCTCCATCGTCGGCGGGCTGATGATGCTGCGCGATACGGCAAAAAAACTGCCACTGACTGACGAGCAACTGCGCAAGGTGCATGAGCGCAATGCCGAAGCGGACGCAAAGGACAACCAAGACCGCTGACGCACCAGGCGCTTGATTGAGGGCCAGGGCGACAAGCCCCAGCCCCCTCTCCCCTTACTCCACCATCACTTTGTCCCGGTTACGCTCCAGCAACGCGTTTCCGATCCCCTTGATCTCCAGCAATTCATCCACCGAAGCGAACGGCCCATTAGCCTCACGGTAGGCGACGATGGCCTCGGCCTTGGCTTTCCCTATCCCGTTCAACTCCTTCTGCAACGTCAGCGCATCAGCCTTGTTCAGGTCAAGCCGTGGCGCCTGCTGGGTCGGCATTTGGGCCACCACCGGTACCGGCTCGGGCACCGCCGTGGCGCTGGCAGGCGCCGCGCTAAGGGAGAAAGACAGGCTGGCGAACAGCGGCAGCAGCAGGTACGACAGAACGTTGTTGCGCATTGAAGAACACTCCTTGGGTTGGTCATTTTCCAGCAGCCGTTTTCCTTCGGCTGCGCAACAAACCCTAGTGCCTGCCCCCGCAGCAAAACAGCCCCCAACAGTGGCGAATGGTTACAGAAACTGTCTGCAATGGGCTCAACGTCATCTACCCAAAAAAGCCGTCAGCACGCCCACACCAGCCGTGCCCCATTTTTTATAGGCGTTTCGCTAAATTTACAGCCAGATTCTCGTTGGTCAGATACGGGCTGCCGACCTGCACCAGGCCATTCTCCTACAGCACCCGCCGCTCATGGCCCGCCTCTCAGGCAACCTGTCGCCGGCCCGCAAATCTCCTCGGCATGGCTGGCACCCTGCCAGCCTGCTGCTAGATTTGTTCAACACGGAAAACCGGTTTGCTTAAAGGACCCAAGCAAGAGGACCACCGCTGTGCCTCTCAAGACCCTCATCGTGTTCGGTACCCGCCCAGAAGCCATCAAGATGGCCCCCTTGGCCCTTCAGCTTGCTAACGACTCCCGCTTCGAGTCACGCGTGTGCGTTACTGGCCAGCATCGGCAAATGCTCGACCAGGTGCTGAAACTGTTCGAGATCAGCCCCGAGTACGACTTGAACATCATGCAACCCGGCCAGGACCTGACTGGCGTAACCACCGCGATTTTGCATGGCATCAAACCCATACTGGCTGAATTCAAGCCCGACATGGTGCTGGTGCACGGCGACACGGCCACCACCTTTGCCACCAGCCTGGCGGCGTACTACCAACAAATCCCGATCGCCCACGTTGAGGCCGGCCTGCGCACCCATAACCTGTATTCGCCCTGGCCCGAGGAGGGCAACCGGCGCCTGACCGGTGCGCTAGCCGCACTGCACTTCGCCCCTACCGCCATCTCGCACGATAATTTGCTGCGCGAAGGCATCGACCACGCCAGTGTTTTCATCACCGGCAATACAGTGATCGATGCCTTGCTGCAAGTGGTGCGCAAACTTGAGGTGCCAACACTGAGGGCTCAATTCGAGCACATGTTCCAATACCTTGCGGCTGATCGGCAGATGGTATTGATTACAGGCCACAGGCGAGAGAACTTTGGTGATGGCTTTGACCGCATTTGCCAGGCCCTGGTGCAAACCGCGCGGCAGTTCCCTGAGGTAGACATGGTGTACCCGGTGCACCTTAACCCTAACGTACGTGAGCCGGTAACGCGGTTGCTGGCGGACGTGAGCAACATCCACCTGATCGAGCCGCTGGACTACTTGCCGTTCGTTTATCTGATGACCCGTGCATACGTGATACTCACCGACTCCGGCGGTATTCAGGAGGAAGCACCAGCGCTGGGCAAACCCGTGCTGGTGATGCGCGATACCACAGAGCGGCCGGAGGCGGTAGCGGCGGGGACCGTGAAACTGGTCGGCACGCAGGTTGACGTCATAGTCGGGGAGCTGGCCAGGTTGCTGACGGATGAGCGCGCCTACCGTCAAATGAGCGTGGCGCAGAACCCCTATGGCGATGGCAAGGCATGTGACCGCATAGTTCAAGCGCTAGCCAGTTTTTGTATGAGCTTGAAAAGCGCATAGCCAGCCGTTCCAGGCAGCGAAGGGGGCTATTGCGTAGCCCCCTGCCGAGCAAGTTGGCTGACGGATCAACCGCGATGCCTACCCCGGAAGTAATCGATCAGCCCCTGGGTGGAGCCGTCTTCGGCGCTGTCTTCCAGGGTGCCAACCAGGCGTTGGTACACACCCTTGCCCAGCTCTTTGCCCAGCTCCA
>NZ_JBNRIK010000039.1:0-32954 GCF_053557975.1 Pseudomonas sp. XP2 | reverse complement strand
CGGGACAAGCCCGCTCCCACAGGTACGGCGCAAGCCTTGAGACTTGCGCTGTACCTGTGGGAGCGGGCTTGTCCCGCGAATGGGGCGCAACGCGGCCCCAGCAATCTCCAGTCAGAACCCTACGCTGGCCTGCACATAAAAGGTCCGCGGCTCACCTACATAGAGGCCGGCGTTGTTGTCGCTGGAGCGGGTGAAATACTGCTTGTCGAACAGGTTCTTCACCCCCGCCGCCAGCTTCAGGTTGGACATCTCTGGCCCGAACTCATACCCGCCACGGGCATGCCAGGTCACGTAACCCGGGATATCACCATACTGCCCATCCGCACTCGGCTCGGTGATGTAGTCGCCGTTGAAGCTGCCATCGGCATTGATCCCGGTCCCCGGTGCGCGCTGCCTGGATTGGGCATAGGCGTCCAGGTTCCAGGTCCAGCGGTTAACCGCGTAACGCACGCCGGCGGTGGCCACCTGACGTGAATAGAACGGTAGGTCACGGCCCTTGAAGCCCGGGATTTCACCTTCATACGTGGCCCGGGTAAAGGTGTAACCACCATTCACCGAAAGCCCTTCCAGGCGCGGGTCCAGCCCAGCCAGGTCATAACGCACCGAAGCCTCGATACCCTGGTGCTTGGTCGCCCCGAGGTTGGTCCAGCCTACGTCGTTGCTGATGTACTGCAGTTCGTCATCAAAGTCGATGTAGAACGCGGTCAGTTCACCCGCGAAACCGCCATTGTCATAACGCGTGCCGATTTCGTAGGTCTTGGCCTTTTCCGGCTCCAGGCCATTGGCCGTGCTGTTGCCAGTACCGCCTTGGCCCAGCTGGAAGTACTGCAAACTCCCGAACGAGGTTTCGTAGTTGGCGAACACTTTCCACGCGTCGGAGATGTGGTACATCACGCTCAGGGCCGGCAGTGGCTCGTTACTGGTGATGCTGCGCTTCTTCTCCGCCACCGGGCGGTTGTTGGCATCCAGCACCGGGCGGTCGCGCCAGTCGGTATTGATGTGCTCGAAGCGGATGCCCGGCGTGATGGTCCAGTTGCCCACATCGATCTTGTCGTCGATGTAGTACGCGCTGGCCTCGGTGCCGCCGCTGCGGTCCTGGAACACATGGCCGTCAGAGGTCGGGGTCACGGTCGGCACGTTGTCGATCAGCGCCAGGCGGGTCGACTGTTCGCGCATCGCTTCCTTCAGGTAGCGATAGCCCACGCTGACTTCCTGAGTGGTGGGGCCGGCAAAGAAGATGCGCGACACCCGTGGCTCGATGGCGAAGGTGTGGTAGTTGCGCGGGTAAGAGGACAGGGTCTTCATGTCACGCGAGGCGATGGCGCTGCCGCGGAAGCTGTCGGTGTAATACGTCAGTACTTCGAACTGGGTGGCATCGTCGAGCTGGCGTTGCCACTTGAACGACACATCCTTGCGCCTGCCGGCGAAGTAGTCGTAGTCGCGCAGCGACTGATAAGGGTTGCTGTCGTACTGCGCCTGGGTCAGGCCGCCGGGCATGTCGGCACGGCCATCGTAATAATGGAAGTTGAGCCAGAACTCATCGACATCGGTGGGCGCCCAGTGGGTCTTGAGGATGACGTCGTCGATGTCGTTGCCATTATTGCTTTCACGGTAACCGTTGCCGTTCACCCCGGTGTACAGCAGCGCCACGCCCATGCCGTTGTCCGCCGTGCCGCCGACGAAGGCCGACTCGGTGTGCTTCCAGCCGCCGTGCTGGGAGGTTTCAAGGGTGGTGGACAGTTCCGCCGAGGCCTTTTCCGGAATCGCCCGGGTGACGAAATTGATCACCCCACCCACGTTCTGCGGGCCATAGCGCACCGAACCGGCACCACGCACCACATCGATGCTGTCCAGGTTGCCTGAGGAAATCGGCGCCATCGACAGCTGTGGCTGGCCATACGGCGCGAAGGCGGCCGGGATGCCGTCGATCAATACGGTGGAGCGTGGCGACAGGCGCGAGGTGAGGCCGCGTACGCCCACGTTCAGCGACAGGTCGCTGCCGCCGGTACCGTTGGAGTCCTGCACCTGTACACCCGGGATGCCACGCAGTACGTCGCGCACGCTCATCGCGCCCTGCTCAACCATTGCCTCGCGGCGCACCACGGTGCGGGCGCCGGGGTGGTTCTGCACCACGCTTTGCTGGGCATCGCCCAACCAGTCACCGACCACCTTGATGTCGGTGGGCGCCAGCTCCAGGCTGCCGCTGCCCAGGTCGAGGGCCGTCGGCAGCGGCTTTACCACCACGGTGTCCTGGGACATCTCGAAGGTCAGCCCGCTGCCTTGCAGCAACTGTTGCAACGCCTGCACCGGCGCCAGGTTGCCGGACACCGCCGGGGCCTGTTTGCCCGCCACCAGCTCGGGGCTGAAGAACAGCTGCAGGTTGGTTTGCTGGCCGAGCTGGTTCAGTGCCGAACCCAGCGGTTGGGCCTGGATCTGGAGGGTTTTGCCCGCCTCTGCGGCCTGGCTGTTGACGGTCACGGCGCTGACCGCCAAGGCCAGCGACAGGGCGCGCAAGCGTAATAAAGGCTTGTTGTTGTTCACGTCGTCGAAACTTCCTGAATGCGGAATAAACGCCAACTGCATGCAAATGGAAATGCTTGGCAGTTGCAGCTGGCGAGGAAGACGAACGAGCGAAAAAAAACCTGAATCTATTTCGCGATTATTTCGCGGGAGCCATCTTCATGGGCCTTGATGGCCACCGGCAGGATGCTCGGCAAGGCCCGCAACAGTGCGTCGGTGTCGTCGGTGCTGAAGGTACTCGAAAGGCGCATCTGGGCGACTTTACCGGGGGCAACGCGCAACGGCTGGCTACGGTAGCGCGATGCTTCGGCCACCACTTCGGCGAGGGTGGCGTTGTCGAACACCAGCTTGCCCTGGCGCCACGCTGTGACGGCAGCCGTATTGACTGCGTAGGGGGCGGTCACCGCGCCTTGTGCATCTATGTGCGAACCCTGGCCAGCCGCAAGCTGCGCCAGGGCGGCGCCCTTGCCCTGCACACGCACCGAACCCTGCTCTACCGCGACACGGGTACTGGCCGGGTCCAGACGCACATCAAAGCGGGTACCGGTCACGGTCACACGGCCTTGAGCTGTGTCCACCACAAACGGCCTGGCACTGTCGTGGGCGACGCTGAACATCACCTCGCCGGCATTCAGGCGGATATGCCGCTGGCCAGCGCTGAACTCGACCTGCAACTGTGTACTGCCATTGAGCTCCAGTTGCGAGCCATCCGGCAATTCGACCTGGCGGCGCTCATTGAAGGCAGTCTGCACGCTGGCTTGGTGATTCAGTTGTTGATAGTGCCAGCCGCCCCAGCCCAGCCCCAGTGCCAACACCGCCACACTGGCGGCCAGGGCCTGACGCATGAAGCGCCGACGTGGCAACTGCTGCACCCGGTCCGGTTGGCACAACGCTTCAAGGCGTTGGCGTGGAATGAAGTTGGCGGCCTGCCACACACGGCTGAGGTGCTGGTACTCCTGACGGTGGCGCTCGTCGCTGGCCAACCAGGCGCGCAACTGTTTTTGCAGCCCGGCATCCCGAGGCGCATCCTGCACGCGGGCAAACCATGCGGCCGCCTGCTCGCGGACGGTATCAGTACCGTGCTGTTTCATCGAAAAGGTCTCCTGACGCTTCATGCCGACACATCCAGGTGCTCACGCAAATGCCGGAGCGTGCGGATCATATACTTTTCGACCATGTTCTTGCTCAACCCCATGCGCTCGGCGATCTCGGCCTGGGTCAGGCCCTCGAGCTTCTGCCAGATGAACACCTGGCGGCAGTTCAGCGGTAACTCGGCCAGCGCCCGCTCGACGCTGTCGGCCAGTTCCAGCGCATGCACATAGGCCTCCGGGTCATCGCTGCCGGTGGTGCCATTGTCGATGGCTTCCAGCGCCAGCGCCTGGCGGCGGTCTTCGCGGCGCAAGCCATCTACGGCCAGGTTGCGTGCGGTCTGGTGCAGGTAGGCGCGCGGCTGCTCGACCTGCTCGCGCGGGTTTTCCAATACCCGGACAAAGGCATCGTGGGCGAGGTCCTCGGCCTGCTGACGACTGCGCAGTTTGCGCGTCCAGGTGCCGATCAGCTCATGATAATGATCGAGGAAGCCTTTGTGTCCGGACACGGTCTGGGTCATCAGGGAGGCGGATAAGGGTGCGAATAGTAATGTTTCGCATCAAAACCAGCAAATCCGCCAGTCGGTAACAAAAAATTTATGGAGGATTTCCTGTACGTGGGTACCAGGAAAATGTGGCCATAAATATGAACACCTGAGGCCCATTGGCAGGTGAACCCGCGCCTGCAGGCATTCCACAATCCCTATGGAAGCGGCTTCACCCGCCAAAGCGCCAATACGGTGTATTCCACAATATTTAACGCTTGAAACATCGCAGGGAACATCAGCCGGTCACACGAGTCGGTTATTCACATGGCTGGTCGTCGAGCCAGGTCGATCACGCCCGGATTGCCTGTTGATTCTGCATTCTTCACGCCCTAAAGTGCGCGCCGAACGTCCATGCTGGAAACGATCCATCCGGCTCAAGTACTGAGTAGGCGAACCAAAGTGGGGATACGGAGGACGTTCAGTTTGCAGCCACTTAAATTTTCAGTTTGCCCATGGAGTCCCTGAGCATGTCGATCCAGGTCGAAGATTATTTCGCGCGTGACACCTTCCAGAAAATGAAGGCGTTCGCCGACAAGCAGGAAACCCCGTTCGTACTCATCGATACCCAGATGATCAGCCAGGCCTATGACGACCTGCGTGCGGGCTTCGAGTTCGCCAAGGTCTACTACGCCGTCAAGGCCAACCCTGCCGTCGAAATCATCGACCTGCTCAAAGAGAAAGGTTCGAGCTTCGACATCGCCTCGATCTACGAGCTGGACAAGGTGATGGACCGCGGCGTCAGCGCTGACCGCATCAGCTACGGCAACACCATCAAGAAGTCCAAGGACATCCGCTACTTCTACGAGAAGGGCGTGCGCCTGTACGCCACCGACTCGGAAGCCGACCTGCGCAATATTGCCAAGGCCGCACCGGGTTCGAAAGTGTACGTGCGTATCCTGACTGAAGGCTCCACCACTGCCGACTGGCCACTGTCCCGTAAATTCGGCTGCCAGACCGACATGGCCATGGACCTGCTGATCCTCGCGCGTGACCTGGGCCTGGTGCCTTACGGCATCTCCTTCCACGTGGGCTCGCAGCAGCGCGACATCAGCGTGTGGGACGCCGCCATCGCCAAGGTCAAAGTGATCTTCGAGCGCCTGAAGGAAGAAGACGGCATCGAGCTGAAGCTGATCAACATGGGTGGCGGCTTCCCGGCCAACTACATCACCCGTACCAACAGCCTGGAAACCTACGCCGAAGAAATCATCCGCTTCCTCAAGGAAGACTTTGGTGACGAGCTGCCGGAAATCATCCTGGAGCCAGGCCGTTCGCTGATTGCCAACGCCGGTATCCTGGTCAGCGAAGTGGTGCTGGTGGCGCGCAAATCGCGCACTGCCGTCGAGCGCTGGATCTACACCGACGTGGGCAAGTTTTCTGGCCTGATCGAAACCATGGACGAAGCCATCAAGTTCCCGATCTGGACCGAAAAGAAAGGCGAAGCCGAAGAAGTCGTCATCGCCGGCCCGACCTGCGACAGTGCCGACATCATGTACGAAAACTACAAATACGGCCTGCCGCTGAACCTGGCCATCGGTGACCGCCTGTACTGGCTGTCGACCGGTGCCTACACCACCAGCTACAGCGCGGTGGAATTCAACGGCTTCCCGCCGCTGAAGGCTTACTACCTGTAATGCACAACGGGGCCGCAAGGCCCCGTTCTATCTGCAGCGATACCCCGTACATCACAGAGGCTTGTAATCGGCCAACGTAAAGTGCACCTCATCGCTCGTGACACTATGAGTGCTCAGATAGGCAATGAGGCTGAGCCCCGGGCCGTGGGTTTTGATCTTCACGGTATACCCCAGGCGATCTCGCAAAATGAATGCGGGACGAGCGTTCTCCCCTTCCCCATGCACACCAATCTCCTCGATCTTCCAGAACACATCGTCGGACACTGATCGGTAGAAACCAAGAAATCGATTGAGACTGGAATCCATTTGCCGCCCGAAGTAGTGCGAGCCCTCTGTAACGCAGGTAACCCGATAATGCCGACGGTTATCCCGTCGCTCGATGAAATCGAAGCGCAGCGTCACCGGCGTCGTATTTACTGTATCGAAGGATTCAGGCAGGCACAGCCAGCCAGAATCGGCCATGTCCATGAACGCACTCTCGATGATCATTACGGGCTTGATCGACGTGCCCCAATTAAGACAGTCCAGCTGGGCTGTAAAAGAAGTGTCCAAGTTTATTGCTGTCATACCATTCATCCCCCCGCCCGCACTACGTTTTGATTGAGGGCGAGGAGATTATCGAAGCGCAGGCATGTCTCTAAGCTGTGGACGTTTCCTCGGCAACTCGTTGCTGCAGTTCTTCGGCATAGGCTTGCACATAGGCTGCCATCGGTGCCCCGCCAGTCTGGAGTGTGGCCAGTGCGCTCTTGAGGAAGTTCACATTGCCCTCCTTTCGTGCACGCGCCAGCCAAGGCTCGGCCTCAGCAGCCTGCCCTCGCTCGAGCAGCACCGTCGCGAGGCTGAACATCCCACGAAAGTCTCCCGCCTGCGCCGAGCGCCGATACCAGCGCACGGCCCGCGCGGGGCCCGCCGCCGTGGCAATGCCGAGCTCAAGATAGCGCCCGTACAGGTTCATCGACTTGGCATGGCCCATCTGCGCGGCCTTCTCGTAACAGAGCAGGGCCTGGGCCTGGTTGGCCGGCACCCCACGCCCCGTGGCCAACAGGTTGCCTAAGTTGTAAAGGCCCCAGTCCAGACCGACATCGGCCGCGCGCGCATAGTGAATGGCTGCCTGGGCCACATCCTGATCGCCACCCCAACCATGTTCCAGGCACCGGCCAAGCATGTTGTGCGCCATGGCACTGCCGCCCTGGGCGGCGATACCGAACCAGCGCCGCGCCACGGCCTCATCCGCCTCGATGCCACGCCCGTCGAGCAGGATCTGCCCGAGCAGCAACTGCGCCTCGACCACGCCCTGCCCGGCGGCCGCCAGGATCGCCTGGGCGGCTTGGCCGGGGCTGTGTTCGAGCATGGCCTTGAGGCCGGCGACATCCACCGCTTCTTCACGCCGCAATTGGTAAGACACGGCTCAGACCTCGGCCCAGCGGCGTAGCAGGTTGTGATAGGTGCCGGTCAGTTGTAGCAACGAAGGGTGCTCCGGTACATCGGCAGTCAGTTGCTGTATGGCATTGTCCATCTCGAACAACAGCGCCCGCTGGCTGTCCTCGCGCACCAGGCTTTGAGTCCAGAAGAACGCAGCATAACGCTGGCCCCGGGTCACCGGGTTGACCTTGTGCAGGCTGGTGCCGGGGTACAGCACCAGGTCACCGGCAGCCAGTTTGACCTGCTGCACGCCATAGGTGTCCTGGATCACCAGCTCACCACCGTCGTAGCTGTCCGGGTCGCTGAGGAACAGCGTGGAAGACAGGTCGGTGCGTACCCGCTCCGGGCTGCCCTTGGGCTGACGCAGGGCGTTATCGATATGAAAGCCGAAATTGCCACCCTCGCGGTAGCAGTTGATCAACGGCGGAAACACCTTGTGCGGCAGGGCCGCCGACATGAAGCGCGGGGTTTTCCACAGGCGGTCGATCAGCGCAATGCCGATTTCCTTGGCCAACGGGTGCCCTTCCGGCAACTGCAGGTTGTGTTTGGCCTTGGCCGACTGGTAACCGGCAGTCACCTTGCCATCGGCCCAGTCGGCCTGCTCCAGCGCCTCGCGGATACGGGCCAGTTCGTCAGCGTCAAACAGGCCTGGGATGTGAAGCAGCATGGCGGCAGCACCGTTAGGAAATGTAAAGGCGCCAATGATATTGATTCCCTTTTGCGCTACACAAGCCCTTTCGCCGCTTAAGACGTTTCAGCTTGATGAAACCGTAAAGGCTAATTGTAAAGATTGTAAATTCCTCACGAATGGTAACGAATCTCAATTGTGAGTCACAATTGCTTACATTAAGATCCGCCGCCTCAACACCTTGGGGAAGGTCCTTAGCAATGCGCCAGTACGTACCATCTGCAGTGAGTTCGCCACGCCTGATCGTATCCGCCATCGGCGTCGCGCTTAGCGCCTCGTCGGTGTATGCCGCCGACCCGGCCGCCAGCAGTGCCATCACCCTCGATGCCACCAGCGTCAACGGCAAGGCTGAACAAACCAGCACCGATTACAAGGTCGAAAAAGCCGCTTCGCAGAAGTACACCGCGCCGCTGGTGGACACCCCTCGCTCGGTTACCGTGATCCCGCAGCAAGTGATCAAGGACACCAATGCCCTGACCCTGCAGGACGCCCTGCGTACCGTGCCAGGCATCACGTTTGGCGCCGGTGAAGGTGGCAACCCGCAAGGCGATCGCCCGTTCATCCGTGGCTTCGACGCTCAGGGCGATACGTACCTGGACGGCGTGCGTGACACTGGCGCGCAAACCCGCGAAATCTTCGCCATCGAGTCGGTGGAAGTGGCCAAGGGCCCGAACTCGGCCATCGGTGGCCGTGGCGCCGCCGGCGGTACCATCAACCTGGTCAGCAAGCGCGCGCACCTGGGCAACTCGCTGGACGGTGCCTGGACCTGGGGCAGCGACCAGACCCAGCGCTACACCTTCGATGGCAACTACCAGTTCAGCGATACCGTTGCCGGCCGCCTGAACCTGATGACCCACGAAAGCAACGTTGCCGGCCGCGACAAGGTCAATTACGACCGCTGGGGTATCGCCCCGTCGCTGGCCTTCGGCCTGGGCACGCCGACCCGCGTCAACCTCGACTACTACCACCTGGAAAGCGATGACCTGCCGGATTCGGGCATTCCGTACACCATCCCGACCAACGGCAGCGCCGGGCGCACCTCGGCCCACCCGAGCAAGCCGAATGACGGCGGCGACAGCGACAATTTCTACGGCCTGACCGGTCGCGACTTCCGCAAGAGCCGTGTAGACATCGCCACCTTCGCGGTCGAGCACGACCTGACCGACTCGCTGACCATCAAGAACACCCTGCGTCACGGCAACAGCATGCAGGACTACATCCTGACCCAGCCTGACGACAGCAAGGGCAACGTCAACAACGGCAGCGTCTGGCGCCGTGCCAATACCCGCGTGGGCAACACCGCCACGACCACCAACCAGACCGACCTGTTCGGCGAGTTCTACGTCGGTGGCATGAAAAACAGCTTCTCGACCGGTATCGAACTGAGCCGCGAAGAGAGCGACCGTTCGTCCTACACCGTCGACACCGACACGGTCCCTGGCGGCGCTGCCAATACCAACTGCACCCCGGGCATGATCGGTGCCACCAGCGGCTACAACTGCACCTCGCTGAGCAACCCGAACCCGGATGACCCGTGGAACGGTGCCATTTCGCGCAACTACGCCGGCACCACCACCAACAGCAAGACCCGTGCACTGTATGTGTTCGACACCCTGGAGCTGACCCCCGAGTGGCTGGTCAACATGGGCCTGCGCTACGACCACTTCGACACCGACTACAAGACCTACAACGCTGCCGGCACCACCACCGCCAAAGGCAAGGATGTCAGCGAGTTCGTGACCGGCCAACTGGGCCTGGTGTGGAAACCGGCGGAAAACGGCAGTATCTACGTTTCCTACGCCACTTCTGCAACGCCACCAGGCTCGATGCTCGGCGAAGGTACAGAAGGCAACCCGCTGGGTGGCACCCCGGACCGTACCGGCAACCTGTTGGCCAGTGACATGGAGCCAGAGGAAACCACCAACTACGAAATCGGTACCAAATGGGACCTGCTCGACCAGCGCCTGTCGCTGACCGCCGCGCTGTTCCGCACCGAGAAGGAAAACGCCCGCGTCCAGGTGGACACCACCACCTACGAAAACGTCGGCGAAACCCGCGTACAAGGCATCGAACTGTCGGCCAGCGGCAAGATCACCGACAAGTGGCAGGTATTCGCCGGCTACACCTACATGCAGGCTCGCCAGATCGACGGCGGCCCACTGGGCAAGGCCAACGATGGCAACCAGTTGCCGAACACCCCGAACAACAGCGCCAGCCTGTGGACGACCTACTCGATCACGCCAAAGCTGACCGTGGGTGGCGGTGCGTTCTACGTGGATGACGTGTACGGCAGCGTGGCCAACACCACCATGGTCGACAGCTACGTTCGCTACGACGCCATGGCCGCCTACAAGCTGACCAAGAACGTCGACTTGCAGTTGAACGTGCAGAACCTGACCAACGAGGTGTACTACGACAAGGCCTTCTCTACCCACTTCGCCAACCAGGCGGCCGGGCGGACTGCACTGTTGACCACCAGCGTCCACTTCTAAAGCAACAACCAAGGGCCCCGTTCATTGAGCGGGGCTTTTGCGTATCAAGGCATAATGCACGCCGCGCAGTCTGCGGTAGCAACACAAGGTGATCGATGTGGTGAAGAAGACGCTGTTCCAATTGCACTGGTTCTTTGGCATCACCGCTGGCCTGGTGCTGGCCCTGATGGGCATCACCGGGGCCCTGTACTCGTTCCAGGAAGAACTGCTGCGTGCGTTCAATGCCGATGTACTCAAAGTCGAAGTGCGCGCCGAAGGCGTGCTGCCTCCGGCCGAGCTGGTGCAACGGGTCGAAGCCCAGCAGCATGACAAGGTGTCGATGCTGTGGGTGGATGTGCGTGAAGGCAACGCCGCACGTATCTTCTTCACGCCAGCACCGGGCGAGCGCCGAGGCGAGCTGCGCTATGCCGACCCATATACGGGCGAACTCAAAGGTGAAGTGGCCGGGCAAGGCTTCTTCAACCTCATGCTCAACCTGCACCGCTTCCTGGCCATGGGCGACACCGGCCGGCAGATCACCGGTGCCTGTACCCTGATGCTGGTGTTCTTCTGCCTGTCCGGCCTTTACCTGCGCTGGCCGCGCAAGGCGCTGGACTGGCGCACCTGGCTGACCTTCGACTGGGCCAAGAAAGGCCGTGCCTTCAACTGGGACCTGCACGCCGTGGCAGGCACCTGGTGCCTGCTGTTCTATCTTCTGTTCGCCCTTACCGGCCTGTTCTGGTCCTATGAGTGGTACCGCGAAGGCCTGAACAAGCTGCTGGCCGACGCCCCGGCAGCCGGCCAGCAACAAAAACGCGGCGAAGGCCGTGGCCGCCACGGCCCGCAGAAAGTCGACAAGAACGCCCCGCCACTGGTGGTCGACTATGACGCCATCTGGGCCAACCTCAAGGACGCCGCAGGCCCAGGCCTTGCCACGTACAACCTGCGCCTGCCACCGGTTGGCGGCCAGCCGGCCAACCTGTTCTACCTGCTGGACAGCGCCGACCACCCACGCGCCTTCAACACCCTGATGCTGGACCCGGCCACCGGCCAGGTAAAAAAACACGATCGCTACGCCGACAAATCCTTCAAGGCCCAACTGCTGCAGAGCGTCTACGCCCTGCACGTTGGCGAATACTTCGGCCTGCCAGGGCGCATCATCGTCACCCTCGCCAGCCTGACCATGCCGCTGTTCTTCGTCACGGGCTGGCTGCTGTACCTCGACCGCCGCCGCAAGAAGCGCCAGGTACGCGCAGCCCGTGGCAACGTTGCCAGCAGCAATGGCAGCGACGACAGCTGGTTGATCGGCTTCGCCAGCCAAAGCGGCTTTGCCGAGCAACTGGCCTGGCAAAGTGCCGGCCAGTTGCAGGCAGCTGGCTTGCCAGTGCAGGTACGTGCACTGGCCGAACTGCGTGAAGACGACTTGCGCCAGGCCCGCCGTGCGCTGTTCGTGGTCAGTACTTTTGGCGACGGCGAAGCACCCGACAGCGCCCGCGCGTTCGAGCGCAAGGTGCTCGGCCAGCCTTGGGCGCTGAACAACCTCAACTACGCCCTGCTCGCCCTCGGCGACCGTCAGTACCCGCACTTCTGCGGCTTCGCCCGCCGCCTGCAGGCCTGGCTGGGAGAGCGCGGAGCCAGCAGTGCATTCAGCCCAGTGGAGGTGGACAACGCCGACCAGGCCGCCCTGCAGCAATGGCAGCAGGAACTGGCACAACTGACGGGCGCCCAGCCGGTGGCCGCCTGGCAGCCGCCAAGCTTTGGCAACTGGTCACTGGTGCGTCGCGAACTGCTCAACCCGGGCAGCCAAGGCCAGCCGGTGTACTTGCTCGGCCTGCTGGCTGAAGAGCCTGCAAGTTGGGACGCTGGCGACCTGGTGGAGATATTGCCACTCAATGGGCAACCAAGGATCGACGCGTTCCTCAAAGGCATGGCGCTGGACGCCAGTGCACGGGTACACGTGAACGGTCTGGACGAAACCCTTGCCCAAGCCCTCGCTGGCCGCCAGTTGCCGGCGCGCCGTGATCACCTGATCGGCTTGCAGCCGCAAGCGCTGGTCGACGCTCTGGTGCCAATCGGCAGCCGCGAATACTCCATCGCCTCCATCGCCAGTGATGGCGTGCTGGAGCTGATCGTACGCCAGGAGCGCCATAGCGATGGCAACCTGGGCCTGGGCTCTGGCTGGCTCACCGAATACCTGCCACTAAACGGTACGCTGAGCCTGCGCCTGCGGCGCAACAGCGGCTTCCACCTGCCGGAGGCAGCTGCACCGATGATCCTGATCGGTAACGGCACGGGCCTGGCCGGCCTGCGCAGCCTGATCCGGGCCCGGGTGAACGCTGGCGAACAGCGCAACTGGCTGCTGTTTGGCGAGCGTAATCAGGCGCATGACCTGCTGTGTGGTGACGAGCTGCAAGGGTGGCTGCAAAGCGGCGACCTGGCACGCCTGGACCTTGCGTTTTCGCGGGATCAGGCCGAGAAAGTGTATGTGCAGGATGTGTTGCTGCAGCAGGCCGAGGAATTCAAGCGCTGGGTCGCGGATGGCGCCTGTGTGTATGTCTGCGGCAGCCTGCAAGGGATGGCTGCGGGGGTAGATGCGGCGCTCAACGGCATGCTTGGGGAGGCCGCAGTGCAGCAGTTGATCGAGGATGGGCGGTATCGGCGAGATGTTTACTGATCATTCATTGATGTAGCGGGTACTGGCCTATCGCCGGCTAGCCAGCTCCCACAGGTACAGCACCGGGCCCGAGGGCAGTGGGTTACCTGTGGGAGCTGGCTTGCCGGCGATAGGGCCGGTACAGGCTGTCAGTGTAAATCGAAGGTATCGGCATCCAGGTTGGCCGGGAATTTGGCCCGGTACGCCGCCAGTTCCGCAGCGCTCAACACGGCGGTAAATACCCCGTCTGCCTCACCGGCACTGAGCAGGCTCTCGCCCTGGAAGTCCAGCACCTGGCTGTCGCCCGAATAAGCAAAGCCCTTGCCGTCCGTGCCCACCCGGTTCACGGCCGCCACATAGCACAGGTTCTCGATGCCTCGCGCCGGCAGCAGACGATTCCAGTGCTGACGGCGCGCCGCCGGCCAGTTGGCGGTATACAGCAGCAGGTCCGTGTCCTGAGCGTCACGGCTCCACACCGGGAAGCGCAGGTCGTAGCAAATCAGCGGGCGGATCCGCCAGCCCTTGAGCTCGAACTGCACCTGGCGTTCACCGGGGGTGTAGTGCTTGTGCTCACCGGCCATGCGGAACAGGTGGCGCTTGTCGTAGTGCAGAATTTCGCCGTCCGGCCGGGCCCACAGCAGGCGATTGCGGTGGCTGCCATCGGCGGCCTGGATGATCACGCTGCCGGTAATCACCGCGTTGTACTTCTTCGCCTGGGCCTTCAGCCACTTATAGGTCGGCCCATTTTCCGGCTCGGCCAGGCTTTCGGACTGCATCGAGAAACCCGTGGTGAACATCTCCGGCAAGATCACCAGATCCACCTCCCCGACCTGTTCCAGCAGCACCTCGAAGTGCGCATAGTTGGCCTCGCGGTCGTGCCAGGCCAGGGTCGTTTGCACCAGGGCGACTTTCAGGTTGGGCAGTGTGCTCAGATCGCGCATAGTCGTTCCGCTGCCTGACGCAGCGTCTCCTCACGTTTGGCAAAGCACAGGCGTACCAGGCGTTGCTCGGGGATGGGTTGCTGGTAGAACACCGATACCGGGATGGTCGCCACACCGTGCTCGCGGGTGAGCCACAGCGACATGTCGACATCGTTCAGGTCCGGGCGGATCTGCGAGTAATCCACCAGCTGGAAATAAGTGCCCGCCGTGCGGGTAAAGTTGAAGCGTGAGCCCTCCAGCAAGCCGCAGAACAGATCGCGCTTGGCCTGATAGAAAGCCGGCAGTTCATCGATATGCTCAGGGTGCTCGGCCATGAAGTCGGCCAGGGCGCACTGCAGCGGCGTCACGCCACAGAAGTTGACGTACTGGTGCACCTTGCGCAGCTCTGCACTCAACGCCGGGGGCGCAATCACATAGCCGGTCTTCCAGCCGGTCACGTGATAGGTCTTACCGAACGAGCTGACCACAAAGGCACGTTGATACAACTGCTCGTGGGCCAGTACGCTGGCGTGGTGGACGCCGTCGTACACCAGATGCTCGTAGACCTCATCGCTGACCAGGTAGATATCGCGGTCGGCAATCAGCATTGCCAACTGTTCAAGGTCTTCGCGGGTGATCAGGGCGCCACTTGGGTTGTGCGGCGAGTTGAGGATGACCATGCGGGTGCGCGGGCTCAGGGCCTCGCTGAACTTCTGCCAGTCGATACGGAAGTCGCCGTCGCTCAGTTGCACATGCACGCAGCGACCACCGGCCAGTTGCACCGAAGGTTCGTAGCTGTCGTAGCACGGGTCGAAGACAATGACCTCGTCACCGGCATGGACCACCGCCTGGATGGCACAGAAGATCGCCTCGGTGGCACCAGGGGTGATGGTCACTTCCTGGTCGGCATCCACCTGTGCGCCATACAGCCGCGCCACCTTGGCCGCCACCTGCTGGCGCAAGGCCGGCAGGCCGGTCATTGGCGAATACTGGTTGTGCCCGGCAGCCACATGCCGGCCCACTGCATCGAGCAGGGCCTGCGGGCCGTTGAAATCAGGGAAACCCTGGGACAGGTTGAGCGCGCCAGTCTGCACGGCGAGCTGGGACATGGTGGTGAAGATGGTCGTGCCGACATTCGGCAGTTTGCTGCGGATCATGGAGCCCTCTTTCCTGGGGTGTATCCGGCACGGGGTGGAGTCCGAGCATAGCGGATCAAGCAGTCAGGAAAAAGGTTGAAACAATAGGGGGATTGCTCTGGATCAAAGGGCCTCTTCGGGGTGAACCCGCTCCCACAGGTGCTGCACAATATTCAAAATCTGTGGAGGACCTGTGGGAGCGGGCAAGCCCGCGAAGAAGCTGACGCGGAATCAGCGCTTGTCGCGGCGCTTCTTCTCGGCCTTCTTGTGGTGCGACATCAAGCGGCGCTTCTTGTTGACCTGGCGGTCGGTGAGGGTGTTCTTCTTGCCCTCGAACGGGTTCTCACCGCCCTTGTACTCGATGCGGATCGGTGTGCCGACCAGTTTCAGCACGCGGCGGTAAGTGTTTTCCAGGTAACGGGAGTAGGACTTGGGAATGCTCTCGGTCTGGTTACCGTGGATCACGATCAGCGGCGGGTTGGCACCACCCAGGTGGGCATAGCGCAGCTTGATGCGACGGCCGTTGACCAGCGGCGGCTGGTGCTCGCTGACCGCATCTTCGAGGATCTGTGTCAGGCGGCTGGTTGGCCAGCGGGTCACAGCCGAAGTGAACGCGGCCTGCACCGACTTGTACAGGTTGCCCACGCCGGTGCCGTGCAAGGCGGAGATGAAGTGGATGTCGGCGAAGTCGACGAAGAACAGCCGGCGCTCCAGCTCGGTCTTCACGTAGGCACGCTCACCCGGCTCCATGCCATCCCACTTGTTCAGCGCGATGACGATGGCGCGGCCGGCTTCGAGGGCGAAGCCCAGCAGGTTCAGGTCATGATCAACCACCCCTTCACGGGCGTCCATGACGAAGATGACGACGTTGGCGTCCTTGATCGCCTGCAGCGTCTTGACCACCGAGAACTTCTCGACTTCCTCGTGGATCTTGCCGCGCTTGCGCACCCCGGCGGTGTCGATGAAGGTGTACTTGTCACCATCACGCTCGAACGGGATGTAGATACTGTCTCGGGTAGTACCCGGCTCATCGTAGACCACCACACGTTCTTCGCCGAGCATGCGGTTGACCAGGGTCGACTTGCCGACGTTCGGGCGGCCGATGATGGCGATCTTGATGCCATCCTTCTCGCTTGGGCCAGGAATGCGCACGGCCTCCTCGCCTTCTGCGACGTCCTGGTCGAGGGCTTCTTCCTCGGCATCACGCGGCAGGTGGCCGAGCACAGCTTCCATCAGGGCGCTGATACCACGACCTTGGGAGCCCGCCACCGGAATGGCGTTGCCCATACCCATCGGCGAGAACTCGGCGCGAGCCACGTCGGGGTCGATGTTGTCGATCTTGTTGGCGACCAGAATCGCCGACTTGTTGCGCTTGCGCAGGTGCTCGGCAATCATCTGGTCGGCGGCGGTCATACCGGCGCGGGCGTCGACCAGGAACAGCACGTAGTCGGCTTCTTCAATGGCCATGAGCGACTGCTCGGCCATTTTTTCATCCATGCCCACTTCGTCACCGGTAATACCGCCGGTGTCGATCAGGATGAAGGAACGACCCTGCCAGCTGGCATCACCATACTGGCGGTCACGGGTCAGGCCTGACAGGTCACCCACGATTGCATCGCGGGTTTTGGTCAGGCGGTTGAACATGGTGGATTTGCCGACGTTCGGGCGGCCCACCAGGGCAATTACGGGAACCATCGGCTCTCCACTCTCGAATTCTTGAAAATGCAAAGGCCGCTGCAAGGCAGCGGCCGGAGTTTGGGCGGCGTGTCCTACGCCGCAGCTTGAAACCCGTCAAGGTTTCAAGCATAGCTTCAGCGGATGGTCAGTGCCTCGAGCTTGCCGCTGTTGCCGAAGACATAGATGGTGTCGCCGACCACAAGTGGGCGGGCGCGCAGGCCATCGCTGTCGATACGTTCACGACCAACGAAGCGGCCATCCACCTGGCTCAGCAGGTGCAGATAACCTTCAAAGTCACCCACAGCCACGTAGCTGCTGAACACTTCAGGAGCGGTCAACTGGCGGCGAGCCATGCTGTCGTTGCTCCACAGGGCGCTGGAAGAGCGCTCATCCACGCCTTCCACGGTACCCGAGGCTTCGCTGACGTAGACGTTACCGAAGCCCTGTGCGACACCTACATAGCTGGAAGCATCGCGCTGCCACAGCTCGCGGCCGCTTTCCAGGTCGAGGCCAGCTACACGGCCCTGGTAGGTGCTGACGTACAGGGTACCACCAGACAGCAGCAAGCCGCCGTCGATATCAACCACACGGTCCAGCTCGGAACGGCCCTTGGGGATGGCCACGCGGCTTTCCCACACCGGCACGCCGTTGTTGATGTCCACCGCGACCACCTTGCCGGTGGACAGGCCGGCGACGGCCAGGCGATTGGTGGCAATCGGTGCACCGGTGCCACGCAGGGTCAGCACGGCCGGGGAGTTCTCATAGATCCAGCGGCGGTCACCCGTGGCGGCATCCAGGCCGATCAGGCGGTCGTCCTGGGTCTGCACCACGACCACGTCACCGTTGTTGGCAGGCGGGGCCAGCACTTCGCTGGTCACGCGCGAGCGCCAACGCTCTTCACCGGTGCTGGAGTCCAGGGCGATGACTTCACCCTTGAGGGTGCCGAGCATGACCAGGCCATAGCCCACGCCAACCGCGCCGGAAACCTGCAGCTCCAAGTCCTTCTTCCACACCACATCACCGGTGATGCGGTCGAGGGCGAAGACTTCGCCGTTGACGTCGGAAGCGTAGATACGGTCGTTCTCGATGGCCGGTACCAGGGTGTTGTAGGTCTCACCCTGGCCGTCACCGATCGAACGGCTCCACTGCTTCTTCAGCACCACTTCCTCGGTGAACTTGGTCAGCTCGGCCGGGGGCAGTTCCTTCTTGCTGTTGCTGCTGCAACCGGCGGCCAGTACGGCCAGGGTCAGCACTGCTGCATGTTTCCAACCGATCACTTACGCGTCCCCTTTAGCCAGGTCATCCAGCTTCAATTGCAGGCCACCGACCGCCGCCTCATCCGACAGCGCAGCCTTGGCTTTCTCGTAAGCGCTGTGCGCGTCGTCGGCGCGACCCAGCTGCACCAGCAGGTCACCCTTCAATTCTTCACGGCTGGCCAGGAAAGCCTTGTCGGCGTCGCCGTCCAGCAGCTTGAGGGCATCCTCGGCCTTGTTCTGGGCTGCCAGCACGCGAGCCAGGCGCTGGCGCGAAATCTCGCCCAGGGTCACATCGGCCGGCTTGTCCAGCACGCCTTTGAGCTCGGCAGCGGCGTCGTCGAGCTTGCCGCTCTCGACCGCGACCTTGGCTACGAACAGGCTACCGTACTGGGCGTAAGCGGTGCCGCCAAACTCGCTCTTGAGCTTGCTGGCCAGTTCCGCGACCTTGGTGGCGTCTGGCTGGCCAGTCGGCGTCAGGCTGGTTTCAATCAACGCCTGATACAGCTGCGAGGCACCTTGGGACTGGTTGTTCTGGTACTTGTGCCAGGTATTCCAGCCCAACACCACCACGCCTGCCAGCAACGCGCCAGTCAGCAGCGGCTTGCCGTTGCGGTTCCACCAGTCCTTGACCCCTGCCAGGTCATCATCATCGGTACTCGACACCCCAATACTCCTTTTCGCCTATTCGCTTGTTGAACCGCGTTACGCTTGCGCGATCGCGGTTTCCAGGTGCTCTGCCAGAGCATCCCAGGCAATGTTCTGTTGTTCACCCTGGCCACGCAGGGGCTTGAAGCCGATTTCTTGCCTGGCCAGTTCCTCGTCACCGAGGATCAGGGCGAACAGCGCCCCGCTCTTGTCGGCTTTCTTGAACTGGCTCTTGAAGCTGCCACCGCCTGCGTTCACCGCCAGGCGCAGGCCCGGCAAGCGGTCGCGCAGGGTTTCGGACAAGCGCAGGCCTGCCAGCTCGGCCTGCTCACCGAAGGCGCACAGGTAGACGTCGATCTGGCGGCTGATGGATTCCGGTACCTTGCCCAGGGTTTCCAGCAGCAGGATCAGGCGCTCGATACCCATGGCGAAACCGACGCCGGTGGTCGGCTTGCCGCCCATCTGCTCGACCAGGCCGTCATAGCGGCCGCCGGCACACACGGTACCCTGGGCGCCCAGCTTGTCGGTGACCCACTCGAATACGGTCTTGCTGTAGTAGTCCAGGCCGCGCACCAGCTTGGTATTGATCACGAACGGAATGCCGGCGGCGTCCAGGCGGGCCTTGAGGCCTTCAAAGTGCACGCGCGACGCTTCGTCCAGGTAATCTTCCAGCTTCGGCGCACCCACCAGCACCGCCTGGGTGTTCTGGTCCTTGCTGTCGAGGATACGCAGCGGGTTGCTCTTCAGGCGGCGCTGGCTGTCTTCATCCAGTTGCTCCAGGCGCGCCGAGAGGAACTCGACCAGCGCATCACGGTAGCGCGCGCGGGCTTCGCTGGTACCCAGGCTGTTAAGCTCCAGCTTGACCGCGTCCTGGATGCCCAGCAGGCCCCAAAGGCGCCAGGTCAGCATGATCAGCTCGGCGTCGATGTCCGGACCGTCCAGGTTGAACACTTCCACGCCAATCTGGTGGAACTGGCGGTAGCGGCCCTTCTGCGGGCGCTCATGGCGGAACATCTGGCCGATGTACCACAGTTTCTGCACCTGGCCGTTGCCGGTGATGCCATGTTCCAGCACGGCACGGACGCAAGCGGCGGTGCCTTCGGGACGCAGGGTCAGCGAATCGCCGTTACGGTCTTCGAAGGTGTACATCTCTTTTTCGACGATGTCGGTCACTTCACCGATCGAGCGCTTGAACAGCTCGGTGAACTCGACGATCGGCGTGCGGATCTGGCTGTACCCGTAGGTGTCCAGCAGACCGGCCACGGTGCCTTCGAAGTAGCGCCACAGTGGCGACTGTTCTGGCAGGATGTCGTTCATGCCACGGATGGCTTGCAGCGATTTGCTCACGAAAAGTCCTTACGAATTCTGTGTGTCAGCCACGGGCGATCAGCGCCGCGTCGGCTTCGACCTTTTCGGCCGCTTTCTGACGGATGAGCCTTTCCAGCTCATCGACCAGGTTGTCATTGGTCAGTTTCTGCGCCGGCTTGCCGTCGATGTAGATCAGGTTCGGCGTGCCGCCGGTCAACCCTACATGGGCTTCCTTGGCTTCACCGGGGCCGTTGACCACACAACCGATCACCGCCACGTCCAGCGGCACCAGCAGGTCTTCCAGGCGCCCTTCCAGCTCGTTCATGGTCTTGACCACATCGAAGTTCTGCCGCGAGCAGCTCGGGCAGGCGATGAAGTTGATGCCACGCGAACGCAGGTGCAGCGACTTGAGGATGTCGTAGCCGACTTTCACTTCTTCGACCGGGTCGGCCGCCAGCGAGATACGGATGGTATCGCCGATGCCCTCGGCCAGCAGCATACCGAGGCCGACGGCGGATTTCACCGTCCCCGAACGCAGGCCACCGGCTTCGGTGATGCCCAGGTGCAGTGGCTGCACGATCTGCTTGGCCAACAGGCGGTAGGCTTCGACGGCCATGAACACGTCGGAGGCCTTGACGCTGACCTTGAAGTCCTGGAAGTTCAGGCGGTCCAGATGTTCGACATGGCGCAGGGCCGACTCGACCAGCGCCGCCGGGGTGGGTTCGCCGTACTTCTTCTGCAGATCCTTTTCCAGAGAACCGGCGTTGACACCGATACGGATGGGGATACCACGGTCGCGGGCAGCGTCGACCACGGCGCGTACACGGTCTTCGCGGCCGATATTGCCCGGGTTGATCCGCAGGCAATCGACGCCCAGTTCGGCCACGCGCAGGGCGATCTTGTAGTCGAAGTGGATGTCGGCAACCAGCGGTACGCTGACCTGTTGCTTGATCTTGCCAAACGCCTCGGCCGCGTCCATGTCCGGCACCGAAACCCGCACGATATCCACGCCGGCATCGACCAGGCGCTGGATTTGCGCCACGGTGGCGGCGACATCGTTGGTATCGGTGTTGGTCATGCTCTGCACCGCGATAGGGGCATCACCACCCACCGGCACATTGCCGACCCAGATTTTGCGGGATTCGCGACGTTTGATCGGAGATTCGCCGTGCATGACTTACTGTCCCAACTTCAGGCGAGCAGTCTCGCCACTGGTGAACGGGGCAACATCGACGGCCTGGCCGTTGTAGCTGACCTGGGCGCCCCGGGCAAAGCCCAGGCGTACCGCGAACGGCGGTTTGCCGGTCAGCTCGAGGTTGTCCCCCTTGCGCTTGACGGCGCTGAACAGCACCTTGCCGTTGCCATCGGACACCTGGGTCCAGCAATCGGCGGTGAACTGGATGGCGACCTTGGCGCTGCCTGCCGGTACTGCGGCGGGCTCGGCAGCGGCCACGGCAGCTGCAGGTGCTACAGGCGCAGCGGCGGCCGGTGCAGCTGGTGCTACCGGCGCAGGCGCTACGTTGGCTGCAGATTGCGCAGGCGCCTGCCGGGCGGGTGCGGCAGCAGCCAATTGCGCCGGGCTTGCCGGCGCCTGTTCGGCGGCAGCGGCAGGCTGCTCGGCAGTGCCCTGCTCCAGTGCCAGCGGCGCGCTCTCGGGCTGCTGGCCTGCGGTAACCGCCTGATCTTCAGGTTCGTCGAGCGGGTGAATCTGGGTGGTGCCGTCGGCACTTTCGACTTCGACGTGCTCCAGAGCGATCTTGGCCAGGTCCTTGCCACGCAGGCTGCCCTGGTCCTGCCACCAGACGAAGCCACCGCCGACCACGACCACCAACAACAGCAGGCTGACGCCGCGCAGAATATTGTGCGACAGGCGTACTGGCTCTTCGATACGCCCCAGCGAGTGCACATCGCTGCCTTTGGCGTGGGTACCGGTGTAGCGGTCGAAGGCCTCTACCAGGGTGGCCTGGTCAAGGTCCATCAATTTGGCATAGGCGCGGATATAACCACGGGCGAATGTATGACCGGGCAGCTTGTCGAAGGCGCCGGTTTCCACATGGTTCAACGAACTGACAGTGAGGTTGAGCTTGCGGGCCACCTCGGCTTGAGACCAGTCCCGTTTCTCACGGGCCAGGCGCAAAAGCTCACCGGGGTTCTGGCCAGGCGCTACTGCTACTTCGGGATGCGCGGCGTTCATCGTTGCTCCGACAGGTATTGCTGATATTCCGGCGTACCGGGATAAAGTCGTTGTAATTGCTGGCCCAGCTCGGCCAGTGTGCCCTGCTCGTCGAACACCCTGGCAAGGCGGCTACCCAGCAGCAGGCTACGGGCATCGTGGTCGCTCAACTGGCTGAAACGATCGTAGTAGTCCCGGGCCGGCACATAATGCCTGTTTTCGTAGGACAACTCAGCCATTTCCAGCAACGCTTTTGGTTGCCGCTGGTTGAGTTGCAACGCTTTGAGCAGATACGCGTGCGCCTGGTCGCGGCGTTCGAGCTTCAGGGCAGTCAGGCCCAGGTTCTCGTACACGCGTGAGCGCTCAGGATACAGGGTATCGCTACTGGCGAGGCGAAACATCTGCTGGGCCTCGGCAAATCGCCCCTGAGCATAAAGGAAACTGCCGTAATTGTTGCGAATTCGCGTATCGCCAGTGCGGGCCAGCAAGGCCTTGTGAAAGTGCGCTTCGGCCAACACCGGCTCGCCTTCGGCCTGGAACACCATCGCCAGGGCGGCGTGCGCGTCGGCATCACGGCTGTCGAGGGCCAGGGCCTTGCCCAGCGGCGCCTTGGCCTGCCCGGTCAAACCCTGTTGCAAATAACCCAGACCTAGCTGCACGTAAGCCCGCCCCGCTTCCACCCTGCCCTGGCGGCTGGCCAAGGGGTCGCCCGCGCCGCCCGACACGCAGCCGGCCAGCAGCGAAAGCGCAAGGATCGACAGCGCAGCGCGCAGGCTCATGGGCAAGGTCCCGGTCAGTGGCTGGCGGCGCTGTCTTGCAGCTCGATGTCCGCGGAAAGCTGGCGTACGGCGATGTAGCGCTCACTGCGACGGGTACGGTCGTTGACCTGGCCGACCAGCTGGCCACAGGCGGCATCGATGTCCTCACCACGGGTGGTGCGGGTGGTGACGTTGAAACCACCGTGGTGCAACAGGTCCTGGAAGCGACGAATGGCGTTGTTGCTCGGCCGCTCGTAGCCCGAATGCGGGAACGGGTTGAACGGGATCAGGTTGATCTTGCACGGCACATCGCGCAGCAACTCGATCATTTGCGCGGCATGCTCAGGCTGGTCGTTGACGTCCTTGAGCAGGGTGTACTCGACGGTGAGCACGCGCTTGCCACCCAAGGTGGACATGTAGCCCATGCACGATTCCAGCAGCACTTTCAGCGGGTACTTCTTGTTGATCGGTACCAGCTTGTTGCGCAGCTCGTCATTCGGCGCGTGCAGCGACAGGGCCAGCGACACGTCGATGTGCTTGGCCAGTTCGTCGATCATCGGCACCACGCCCGAGGTGGACAGGGTGACGCGACGCTTGGAAATGCCATAGCCCAGGTCATCCATCATGATTTTCATGGCGGCAATGACGTTGTCGAAGTTCAGCAAGGGCTCGCCCATGCCCATCATGACCACGTTGGTGATCGCGCGGTCGACTTTGGCAGGGACGGTCCCGAAGGATTTGTTGGCAAGCCACACCTGGCCGATGACTTCAGCGGCAGTGAGGTTGCTGTTGAAGCCCTGTTTGCCGGTGGAGCAGAAGCTGCAGTCCAGGGCACAGCCGGCTTGCGACGATACGCACAGGGTGCCGCGATCGTCGGTAGGAATATAGACGGTCTCGACGCAGCTGCCGGAGGCAACGCGGATCACCCATTTGCGGGTGCCGTCGGCGGAAATGTCTTCACTGACCACTTCCGGTGGGCGAATCTCGGCAACGGCCTCGAGCTTTTCGCGCAAGGCCTTGCCTACGTTGGTCATGGCCGCAAAGTCGGACACGCCAAAATGGTGAATCCATTTCATCACCTGGCCGGCACGGAAGCGCTTTTCCCCGATCGAGTCGAAGAATTGTTCCATTTCCGGCTGGGTCAGACCCAACAGGTTGATTTTGCCAGTAGATGTCGTCATGGATTCACCCTCACCCGTAAGCTTTCGCTTAGCGAGTGGTTACCTCGGTAGCAGCGAAGAAGTAAGCGATTTCGCGAGCAGCAGCAGCTTCGGAGTCCGAACCGTGAACGGCGTTGGCGTCGATCGACTCGGCGAAGTCAGCACGGATGGTGCCGGCAGCAGCTTCTTTAGGGTTGGTAGCGCCCATCAGCTCACGGTTCAGAGCGATGGCGTTTTCGCCTTCCAGAACCTGTACAACGACCGGGCCGGAAGTCATGAAGGCAACCAGGTCACCGAAGAAGCCGCGCTCGCTGTGCTCAGCGTAGAAGCCTTCGGCTTCGGCTTTGGACAGCTGTTTGATTTTCGAGGCAACGATTTTCAGGCCGGCTTCTTCGAAGCGAGTGGTGATCTTGCCGATGACGTTTTTGGCAACTGCGTCAGGCTTGATGATCGAGAAAGTACGTTGAACAGCCATGGAAAACTCCAGAATATGAGTGTTACGAAAAATTAAACCCGCGAATTATACGCGGGTTTCAGGGGATTGCCTAACCTGCAAGTGACGCTTAGTCGGCTTCGTCGATCCAGGCGCCCTGGATTGCCTCGAGCACTTTCTCACCGCCGCGTGACGGATCGTCGCTGAAGTCTGGCAATGCCAGCACCCAACGGTGCAGGTCCACGAAATTCACATAACGAGGATCGACCTCAGGCTTGCTTTCTGCAAGCTGGATTGCGATCTCAAGTACATCAACCCATTTCAGACTCATGTACAGGCCCTCAGTGCGGTGCTTCGGCAGCGTGGTTGAGCGAATACTTGGGTATCTCGATGGTCAGGTCTGCATCACCTACAACCACCTGGCAACCCAGGCGCGACTGCGCTTCCAGGCCCCATGCCTTGTCCAGCATGTCCTCTTCAAGCTCGTCGGCCTCTTTGAGGGAATCGAAGCCCTTGCGCACGATGCAGTGGCAAGTGGTGCAGGCCTTGACGCCGCCGCAGGCGCTTTCCATCTCGATGTGATGGTCGTGGGCCAGTTCCAGGATATTGGTCCCCGGCTCGACCTCCACGGTCAGCCCTTCAGGGCAGAACTTCTCATGCGGCAGGAATGTCACCAGCGGCATCGGTTACTCCTCGATCTCATTCAGGTTGCGCCCGGCCAGTGCGGCTTTCACCGTCGAATCAAGGCGACGGGCGGCAAATGCGTCGGTCACCTGCGACAGACGCTTGGTCTGTTGCTCGATGGCTGCGCCATCGGTGCCGCTCAGCAAATCACGTAGTTCTTGCATCTGGAATGCAATGGCATCGCGCTCGTCACTGCTGAGCAAGCGGTCACCGTCGGCGTCCAGGGCGCCCTGTACTGCTTCGAGCAGGCGCTCGGCGTCCACCTGGTGCTCGCGCAACTGACGGGCCTGCTTATCGGTACCTGCGTGTTCGAAGGAGTCCTTGAGCATGCGGGCGATTTCGCCGTCGGTCAGGCCGTAAGACGGCTTGACCTGGATGCTTGCTTCCACGCCCGAACCCAGTTCGCGGGCCGCAACGCTGAGCAGACCATCGGCATCCACCTGGAAGGTCACGCGAATTTTGGCAGCGCCGGCAACCATCGCCGGGATACCGCGCAGCTCGAACCGTGCCAGCGAGCGGCAGTCGCTGATCAGCTCGCGCTCACCTTGCAGGACGTGGATCATCATAGCCGACTGGCCATCTTTATACGTCGTGAACTCCTGTGCACGGGCCACCGGAATGGTGGTGTTGCGCGGGATCACCTTTTCCATCAGTCCACCCATGGTCTCAAGACCGAGCGACAGCGGAATGACATCAAGCAGCAACAGTTCGACACCTTCGCGGCGGTTGCCGGCCAGGGTATCGGCCTGGATGGCGGCACCAATGGCCACAACCTGATCAGGGTCGATCGAAGTCATCGGGGCGCGACCAAACAGCGCGCCCACGGCTTCACGCACCCGCGGCACACGGGTCGAACCACCGACCATGACCACGGCACTGACTTCTTCGAGCTCGACGCCACTGTCGCGCACAGCGCGACGGCAAGCCTTGAGGCTGCGGGCAACCAATGGCTCTATCATGGCTTCGAAGGCCGTGCGGCTCAGTTCGCCCTGCCAGCTGCCATGGCTGACGCTGACCACGTCGGCGTCGGTCAGGGCTTCCTTGGCAGCGCAGGCGGTTTGCAGCAACTCACGCTGAGTGGCTGGGTCCAGGTCGGACGACAGGCCAGCCTGCTCGATGATCCAGCCGGCAATGGCGTGGTCGAAATCGTCACCGCCCAGGGCGGTATCGCCACCGGTAGCCAGCACTTCGAATACGCCAGCGGTCAGGCGCAGGATGGAAATATCGAAGGTACCACCACCCAGGTCATAGATGGCCACCACGCCTTCGGCGTTCTGGTCCAGACCATAGGCCACGGCGGCTGCGGTTGGTTCGTTGAGCAGGCGCAGCACGTTCAGGCCAGCCAGGCGCGCAGCGTCCTTGGTGGCCTGGCGCTGGGCATCGTCGAAATAGGCCGGCACGGTAATCACCGCACCAACCAGCTCGCCACCCAGGGTCGCTTCGGCGCGCTCGCGCAGCACTTTAAGGATATCAGCGGACACTTCCACCGGGCTTTTCGGCCCCTGCACGGTGTCGATGAACGGCATGTGCGACTCGCCGCCGACAAAGCGGTATGGCAGCTGCTCGCCCAATTGCTTGACGTCGGCCAGACCGCGCCCCATCAGGCGCTTGACCGACAGCACGGTGTTCAGCGGGTCACTGGAAGCGGCATCACGCGCGGCCTGCCCCACTTCGTTGCGCCCTTCGAGGTAGCGCACCGCGGACGGCAGAATCACGTTACCCTGCGCGTCGGGCAGGGGCTCGCTACGGCCGCTGCGTAATGCGGCGACCAGAGAGTTGGTGGTACCCAGGTCGATCCCCACCGCCAGGCGGCGCTGGTGCGGCTGAGGGCTTTGACCGGGTTCGGCAATCTGCAGTAGGGCCATGCTTATCTGAATACCTTAGGTGCCATCACGGGCAGCACCGGGTTAATCGTCGAGGCGCTCTTCCAGCTGGCGCACTTCTTGGGCGAGCTTGTCGAGGAACTGCATGCGGCGCATCAGGCGCTCGGCCTTGTCGCGCTCGCCTGGGGCATCCCAGCAGGCGGCAAAGTCCTCGTTCAGCGTGTCCTGGGCGGCCTTCAGGCGCTTCTTGAACACGCCGACACCGTCAAGGTCGGCTTCGTCCTGCAACTCTTCGAGCTCTTCACGCCACTGCATTTGCTGCAACAGGAATTCTGGGTCATGGACCGTGACTTCCTGAGGCACTTCGTGGCCGCTGATGGCCAGCAAATAGCGGGCCCGACGCGGCGCACTGCGCAGGGTCTGGTAGGCGTCGTTGAGGGCTGCGGACTTTTCCAGCGCTACGCGCTGCTCACGCTCGGAGGCGTCGGCAAAGCGATCAGGATGGACTTCGCGGGCCAGCTCGCGATAGCGAGTGGCCAGCTTGTCCAGATCCAGGCGGAAGCTTGGCTGGAGGTCAAACAATGCGTAATGACAAGGAGTACCCACAGCCAGCCTCAAACGTTGAAGCTTTCGCCGCAGCCACACTCACCGCGCACGTTGGGGTTGTTGAACTTGAAGCCTTCGTTCAACCCTTCCTTGACGAAATCCAGCTCGGTGCCATCGAGGTAGACCAGGCTCTTGGGATCGATGATCACCTTTACGCCGTGGTTCTCGAACACCTGGTCTTCATCCGCCAGTTCGTCGACGAACTCCAGCACGTAGGCCAGGCCCGAGCAACCGGTGGTGCGCACGCCCAGGCGAATGCCCTCACCTTTGCCGCGCCCGTCAAGGGAACGGCGAATGTGGTTGGCGGCGGCTTCTGTCATGCTGATAGCCATCAGGACTCCTTACATCGCAACAGGCGACTTAGATCAAGCCTTTCTTCTGCTTGTAATCGCGTACAGCTGCCTTGATGGCATCTTCGGCGAGTACCGAGCAGTGGATCTTGACCGGCGGCAACGCCAGTTCTTCAGCCAGCTGGGTGTTCTTGATGGTTTCGGCTTCGTCCAGGGTCTTGCCCTTCATCCACTCGGTGGCGAGGGAGCTGGAAGCGATGGCCGAACCGCAGCCGTAGGTCTTGAACTTGGCGTCTTCAATAACGCCCTGCTCGTTGACCTTGATCTGCAGGCGCATAACGTCGCCGCAAGCCGGGGCGCCGACCATGCCGGTGCCAACGTCCGGGTCTTCGGCATTCATCTTGCCGACGTTGCGCGGGTTTTCGTAGTGGTCGATGACCTTTTCACTGTATGCCATGGTGCAATTCCTTCCTCATCAGGGAGCCGCTCTTGCCGGCGACTGCTTAGTGGGCGGCCCACTCGATCTTGGAGATGTCAACGCCGTCTTTGTACATGTCCCACAGCGGCGACAGCTCACGCAGTTTGTTGACGGCCTCGCAGACTTTCTGCGCGGCATAGTCGACTTCTTCTTCGGTGGTGAAACGGCCGAAGGAGAAGCGGATCGAGCTGTGCGCCAGCTCGTCGTTGCGGCCCAGAGCGCGCAGTACGTAGGACGGTTCGAGCGATGCGGAGGTGCAGGCCGAACCGGACGATACGGCGATGTCCTTCAGCGACATCAGCAGCGATTCGCCTTCGACGTAGTTGAAGCTCAGGTTCAGGTTGTGCGGCACGCGGGCGGTCTTGCTGCCATTGACGTACAGCTCTTCAAGGTCCGAAACCTGCTTGAAGAAGCGGTCGCTCAGGGCCTTGATGCGCACGTTTTCGGCGGCCATTTCCTGCTTGGCGATGGCGAAAGCTTCGCCCATGCCGACAATCTGGTGGGTTGGCAGGGTGCCCGAACGCATGCCGCGCTCATGGCCACCGCCGTGAATGATGGCTTCAAGGCGTACACGCGGCTTGCGGCTGACATACAGCGCGCCGATGCCTTTCGGGCCGTAGGCCTTGTGCGCCGAGAACGACATCAGGTCGACTTTCAGCTTTTGCAGGTCGATTTCGACCTTGCCGGCCGACTGGGCGGCGTCGACGTGGAACAGGACGCCGCGTGCGCGGGTCAGTTCACCGATGGCGGCGATGTCGTTGATCGAGCCGACTTCGTTGTTCACGTGCATCAGCGAGACCAGGATGGTGTCGTCGCGCAGCACCGCTTCTACCATGGCCGGGGTGACGATGCCGTCTTCGCCCGGTTCCAGGTAGGTCACTTCGAAACCTTCACGCTCCAGCTGGCGAGCAGTATCCAGGACCGCCTTGTGCTCGATCTTGGAGGTGATGATGTGCTTGCCCTTGGTCTGATAGAAGTGCGCGACCCCCTTGAGTGCGAGGTTGTCGGACTCGGTGGCACCGCTGGTCCAGACGATTTCGCGCGGATCGGCGTTGATCAGTTCGGCAACCTGACGACGGCCGTTCTCGACCGCTTCCTCGGCTTTCCAGCCGAAGACGTGGGAGCGCGAAGCCGGGTTACCGAAGTTCCCGTCGACCAGCAGGCAGTCGGCCATTTTCTGGGCCACACGTGGGTCGACCGGGGTGGTCGCAGAGTAATCGAGGTAGATCGGCAACTTCATTTGTCTCTCCTATCAGGCGGTGGCGTCGCTCGTCGTCCCAGGGGGATCAATCGACGGCTGACGTCTCAATCTTGTCCAGCTGGGCGGTTCGGCCTGCGACACGACGCAGGTCCTGGCGCTGGGCAACTTCCTGCACCTCACGGCGCATGACGAGGTCGGCCAGGCTGATGCCGCTGAGGAATTCATGGATCTGCTGGCTGAGGTCGCACCACAGGTGGTGAGTCAGGCAGGTATCACCGGCATGGCAGTCCCCAAGGCCCTGGCACCGGGTAGCATCGACCGATTCATTGACCGCATCGATGACCTGGGCCACCTGGATGGTTTCCATGCCCCGCGACAGCTGGTAGCCACCGCCTGGACCGCGCACACTGGAAACCAGGCTGCTACGGCGCAGCTTGGCGAACAGCTGTTCCAGATAAGAGAGGGATATGCCCTGGCGCTCGGAAATGTCGGCCAAAGACACCGGCCCATGCTGCGCGTGCAACGCCAGGTCAAGCATGGCAGTCACGGCGTATCGGCCTTTGGTAGTCAGTCGCATGGCTATTGGGTACCACGGGAGTTTCGGGATGTGTCGAGTATGCGATTCCCGAGCATTTAAGTCAACTATTAGACCTACTGCTTTAGTCGGGTTTGCATCAGGGAGGCGGGCGCGATTGTAGCAGACGAGGGGCGTGAGCACACGCCCCGTATGTCACCATGGGTTCAGTGCGGCGTAATCAATGCGACTGAGTGTCGCGCTGGACCACCTGGGCAACCTCGGTGAAATCATCTTCCGGCAGCGCGGGCAGCTCCTTGGCGCAGTAATCGCTACCCATCTTGGTCAGGGCGCCACACATGCCCTCCAGCCGCTCGTCGACCGCCTGTAGATGATCGAGCATCTGGCCGATGGCACGCGCCACCGGGTCGGGCATGTCACCACTGACACCGTAGGCATCGAAGCCTATCTTCTCGGCCATGGCCTTGCGCTTGGCCTCGACTTCGGTGTCCTCGCTCTTGACGATGATGCGCCCCGGGATGCCCACCGCCGTGGCGCCGGGCGGTACCGCCTTGGTCACCACCGCGTTGGAGCCGATCTTGGCCCCGGCGCCGACGGTGAACGGGCCCAGCACCTTGGCCCCCGCCCCCACCACCACGCCGTTCTCCAGGGTAGGATGGCGCTTGCCTTTATTCCAGCTGGTACCGCCCAGGGTCACGCCCTGGTAAAGGGTGACGTCATCGCCGATCTCGGCGGTTTCGCCGATGACGATACCCATGCCGTGGTCAATGAAGAAACGCCGGCCGATTGTGGCACCGGGGTGGATCTCGATACCGGTCAGCCAGCGCCCGAAGTTGGACACCAGCCGGGCCAGCCACTTGAAATCACGCTTCCACAGGGCATTGCCCAGGCGGTGCAGCCAGATGGCATGCATACCCGGGTAGCAGGTGAGCACCTCGAAGGCATTGCGCGCAGCCGGGTCACGGTGGAATACGCTTTGAATATCTTCACGCAGGCGTTCGAACATCTGTCAGTCCTTCCGTTTATGCGGCTCGCCCCGGACCACTTTCTGGGTCTCGGTGAGGATGCCGCGCAAAATGCTCATTTCCGAACGCTCGACCGCCACCCGCCCATAAAGCCGGCGCAAGCGCGGCATCAGGTGCTTGGGCTTTTCGGGGTCGAGGAAGCCGATGCCCACCAGGGTTTTCTCCAGGTGGTCGTAGAACAGCTCCATTTCGTCCATCGTCGCCAGCTCGCTGGCGTCAACCTTCTCGACTTTGCCCGGCGCTTCGCCGGCGGCCAGCCAGGCCATGCGCACCTCGTAAGAGAGCACCTGGACAGCGGCCGCAAGGTTCAGCGAGCTGAAGTCGGGGTTGGAGGGAATGTGCACGTGGAAGTGACATCGCTGCAGTTCTTCGTTGGTCAGGCCGGCGTGTTCACGCCCGAACACCAGGGCGATCTCTTCACCACCCTTGGCATGCTCCACCGCCTTGGCCCCGCACTCGCGCGGGCCAATCAACGGCCACGGGATGCTGCGCTCACGGGCGCTGGTCCCCATCACCAGGTTACAGCCGACCAGCGCCTGTTCAAGGCTGTCGACCACCTGGGCGTTATCCAGCACGTCGTCGGCACCCGAGGCGCGGGCACTGGCATCCAGGGCGGGGAATTCTTTCGGCTGTACCAGCACCAGGCGCGACAAGCCCATGTTTTTCATGGCACGCGCAGCGCCGCCGATGTTGCCGGGGTGGCTGGTATTGACCAGAACAACACGAATATTTTGCAGCAAGGTGTTGTGCTCACAGATGCAGGAATCAGGGCATCCGATCTTACAGAACCGACAGACGTAACGCCATGAAAGCAAATGTGACACTTCTGCCGACAAAGTTTTCTGCTAGAATGATCGGCTTTCTTCTTTAACATCTCCAGGTGACCCGCCCATGCAGCCTATGCTGAATATCGCCCTGCGCGCCGCTCGCAGCGCCAGTGAACTGATTTTCCGCTCCATCGAACGCCTGGATAGCATCAAGGTGGACGAGAAAGAGGCTAAGGACTACGTTTCCGAGGTTGATCGTGCCGCCGAGCAGAAGATCGTCGACGCGCTGCGCAAGGCCTACCCGAACCACTCCATCCAGGGTGAAGAGACGGGCATGCACGCGGGCACCGGCGAAGAAGGTAAAGACTACCTGTGGATCATCGACCCACTGGACGGCACCACCAACTTCCTTCGCGGCATCCCCCACTTCGCCGTCAGCATCGCCTGCAAATACCGTGGCCGCCTTGAGCACGCCGTGGTGCTCGACCCCGTACGCCAGGAAGAATTCACCGCCAGCCGCGGCCGTGGCGCCCAGCTCAATGGCCGCCGCCTGCGTGTAAGCTCGCGCACCAGCCTGGAAGGCGCCCTGCTGGGTACCGGCTTCCCGTTCCGTGATGGCCAGATGGCCGACATGGACAACTACCTGGGCATGTTCCGCGCCCTGACTGGCCAGACCGCCGGCATCCGCCGCGCCGGCTCCGCCAGCCTGGACCTGGCCTATGTGGCCGCTGGCCGTTTCGACGCCTTCTGGGAGTCGGGCCTGGCCGAGTGGGACATGGCAGCCGGCGTGCTGCTGATCCAGGAAGCCGGTGGCCTGGTGAGCGACTTCAACGGTGGCCACGACTTCCTCGACAAAGGCCACATCGTTGCAGGCAACATCAAGTGCTTCAAGGCCGTACTGACCGCTATCCAGCCACACCTGCCGGAAAGCATGAAGCGCTAAGCGCGGATTGCCAGAAAGCCAAAAGCACCCCTCGGGGTGCTTTTTTTATACCTGACAGCTTCGCATTGCCTGAGCCGGCCTCTTCGCGGCTAAACCCGCTCCCACAGGGATCGCG
>NZ_JBNRIK010000038.1:0-41004 GCF_053557975.1 Pseudomonas sp. XP2 | reverse complement strand
CGCGTTATCGGGCGGACGGGGTGATCGAGTACAAGGGCCGTCTCGACCACCAGGTGAAAATCCGCGGCCTGCGCATTGAATTGGGCGAGATCGAGACACGCCTGCTCGAGCACCCGAGCGTGCGCGAGGCGGTGGTGCTGGACATCGACGGGCCCGGTGGCAAGCAGCTGGCGGGGTATCTGGTGGTCGGCGAAGCACCGGCCGACCCGCAGCAGCAGAACGCACTGCGCAGCGAACTGCGCGAGCACCTCAGGCACGGGCTGGCCGACTACATGGTCCCGACCCACCTGTTGTTCCTCGAGCGCCTGCCGGTAACGGCCAACGGCAAGCTCGACCGCAAAGCCCTGCCCAAACCCGACGCAAGCGTGCTGCAGGACAGCTACGTGGCCCCGCGCAGCGAGCTGGAACAACAGATTGCGACGATCTGGGCCGAGGTCCTGAAGCTCGATCGGGTCGGCGTGACGGACAACTTCTTCGAACTGGGCGGGGATTCGATCATCTCGATCCAGGTGGTCAGCCGGGCGAGACAGGCCGGGATCCACTTCACACCCAAAGCGCTGTTCCAGCATCAGACCGTACAAGACCTGGCCTCGGTGGCCACGCGCATGGAAGGCAGCGGCCCGCAGATCGACCAGGCCCCGGTGGTCGGCGAGACACGCTTGCTGCCTATCCAGCAGGCGTTTTTCGAACAGTCGATCGCCGAGCCTCATCACTGGAACCAGGCGGTCCTGCTTGCTTCGACGAGGCTCATCGATGGCGCCGCGCTGGAAAAGGCCTTGCACACGCTGGTCGAGCATCACGATGCGTTGCGCCTGCGCTTCACGCCACAACAGGACGCAGGCGCATGGCTCGCCGCCCATTGCGCCCCGGGCGACGTTGAGGCCGGGCTGCTGTGGGCAGAGACCCTGACCGACGCGAACGCGCTACAAGCCCTGTGCGAGCGAGCGCAGCGCAGCCTGAACCTGCAACAGGGTCCGCTGTTGCGCGCTGTACTGGCGACCTTGCCCGATGGCAGCCAGCGCCTGCTCCTGGTGATTCATCACCTGGCGGTGGACGGGGTGTCCTGGCGCATTCTCCTGGAGGACCTGCAGAACGCCTATGACCGCCACGTGGCAGGCCAACCTGCCGTGCTGCCCGCCAGGACCACCTCGACCAAAGCCTGGGCCGAACGGCTGCAGGCCTACGCGCAGAGCGATGCAGTGCAGGCAGAGCTCGGTTACTGGCAGTCGCAGTTGCAAGGGGTCGACGCGCAACTGCCCCAGGACAGGGCTGATGGATCGCTGCATGGCCGCCACACCGCGACGGTGCATGCGCGCCTGGACCGGCAGCAAACGTCGCGGCTGTTACAACAGGCGCCAGCCGCCTACCGCACCCAGGTCAACGACTTGCTGCTGACCGCCCTGGCCCGTGTGATCGCCCGTTGGACGCAGCGCGATGAGGTGCTGGTGCAACTGGAAGGGCATGGCCGTGAAGACCTGTTCGATGCGGTCGACCTGACCCGTACTGTCGGCTGGTTGACCAGCCTGTTCCCGGTGAAGCTGACAGCGGCGCCGACCCTCGATGCCTCGATCAAGCAGATCAAGGAACAACTCCGCGCGATCCCCGACAAGGGCATCGGTTATGGCGCGCTGCGTTATCTGGGGGATTCGCACGCACGGGATGTGCTGGCTCGCCTGCCAGTGCCCCCCATCACGTTCAATTACCTGGGGCAGCTTGACAGCACCTTTGCCGAAAGCCCAGGCACAGCCACGGAGCGATTCCTGCAGCCGGCCAGCGAGAGCAGCGGGGCTAGCCAGTCTGCCGAGGCCTTGCTGGAAAACCTGCTGTCCATCAACGGGCAGGTCTACGCTGGCGAGCTGAGCCTTGCCTGGACGTTCAGCCAGGACATGTTCGACCGCGCCACGGTACAGGCCGTGGCCGACGACTATGTCAGCGAACTTCAGGCGCTGATCGACCATTGCGTCAATCAGGACGTAGTCGCCCTGACACCGTCCGATGTCCCGCTGGCTGCGCTGGATCAGGCCCAGCTGGATGCCTTGCCGATTCCGGCAGGTGCCATCGAGGACATCTATCCGCTTTCGCCCATGCAGCAGGGCATGCTGTTTCACACGGTCTTCGAGCAAGGCCAGGGCGAGTATGTCAATCAGATGCGCGTCAACGTTTCGGGCCTGGATATCGAGCGGTTCAAGCGTGCCTGGCAGGCAATGCTGGACCGACACGACGTGTTGCGCGCCGCATTCGTCGCCAACCTTGAACGCCCGGTGCAGGTGATCCGCAAACACGTCGAGCTGCCGTTCGACGTGCTGGACTGGACCGCGCAGGAGGACATCGAGGGGCGGCTGGATGCCTGGGCCGAGGCCGATCGTCGGCGTGGCTTCGACCTGCAGGCGGCACCCTTGTTGCGACTGACAGTCATCCAGACAGACAGTGCGCAGCATCACCTGGTCTTCACCAGTCACCATATCCTGATGGATGGCTGGAGCAATGCGCAGCTGCTGGGCGAGGTGTTGCAGCACTACGCGGGCGTTGCTTTGGCGCGACCGGCCGGGCGCTACCGCGACTATATCGAATGGCTGCAGCGCCAGGATGCCGAGCAGAGCGAGACGTTCTGGCGCCAGCAATTGCTGCACCTCAGCGAGCCCACGCGACTGGCCCAGGCGCTACGCCTGGATAGAAGCCGCGCGGACACCGGCCATGGCGAACATCATCAGACGCTCGACGCTGCCTGCGCCCAGGCGTTGAGCGCGTTTGCAAGGCAACGACGGGTGACGGTCAATACCTTGCTGCAGGCAGCCTGGCTGCTGCTGTTGCACCGCTATACCGGCCAGGAAGGCGTGGCATTCGGTGCCACGGTTGCCGGCCGGCCGGCGGACCTGCGTGGCGTCGAGCACCAGCTGGGCCTGTTCATCAACACGCTACCAGTGGCAGCCAGGCTGCAGCCTGACCTGCGGGTGGGGGAGTGGGTCGAACGTCTGCAGGCACAGAACCTGAGCATGCGCGAACATGAACACACGCCGCTCTACGACATTCAGCGTTGGGCGGGCTCGGCCGGTGAGCCGTTGTTCGACACGCTGCTGGTGTTCGAGAACTACCCGGTCGGGGAAGTCCTGCAGCAGGGCTCCAGCGGAGGCCTGGCGTTTTCAGGCACGCAGAATCGCGAGCGGACCAACTATCCGCTGACGCTGATGATCGAGTCGGGCAATGCCCTGACGATCCACTACCACTACGACCGCAGTCACCTCGGCGACACCGGCGTCGAGCAGATCGCCCGGCACTTTGCCAATCTGCTGAACGCCCTGGTGCAGCACGCCGATACCCCGGTCGGTGAACTGCAGATGCTCGATGACGAAGAGCGACAGCGCATCGTCCACGACTGGAACCGTACCCAGATGCAGTACCCGCATGAGCGCAGCCTGCCCGAGCTGTTCGAAATGCAGGTCGCGCGCACCCCTGAGGCCCCGGCACTGTTGTTTGCCGAGCAGACCTTGAGCTATGGCGAGCTCAATCAGCGCGCCAACCGCCTGGCGGGCAAGCTGCGCACAATGGGCGTCGGGCCGGATGTGCTGGTCGCGATTGCCGTCGAGCGATCAGTGGAAATGGTCGTTGGCCTGCTGGCGATCCTCAAGGCCGGTGGCGCCTATGTGCCATTGGACCCGGAGTATCCGCGCGAGCGCCTGGGGTACATGATGGAGCAGAGCGGGGCGCATCTGCTGCTGACCCTCAGCCATCTGCTGCCGCAGCTGCCCACCCACAGCGCGCAAACCTGGTGCCTGGACAGCGACTGGCATCAGGTGGCGGCCTTCGATGGCGAGAACCTCGGTATCGTGCAGCATCCCGAGCACCTTGCCTATTGCATCTACACCTCCGGTTCCACCGGTCGGCCCAAGGGGGTCGAGGTGCGCCACCAGGCACTGGTCAACTTCCTTGCCAGCATGGCGGTCGAGCCTGGGATCGACGCCGGCGATCGGGTCCTGGCGCTGACCTCGCTGTCGTTCGACATTGCCGGCCTGGAGCTGTACCTGCCGTTGCTGGCCGGGGCTTCGGTGGTGCTGATCGGCGAGCGCCAGAACAAGGATCCGTCGGCGCTGCAGGCTGTGATCGAGCGCCACGCCATCACCACCCTCCAGGCCACACCTTCGACTTGGCGCATGCTGCTGCAGGCGCTGCCTGCGCAGACCCTGCGCGGTTGCAAGGTCATCAGTGGCGGTGAGGCGCTGCCTGTCGACCTCGCCGAGCAGTTGCTGGCGCTGTGCGGGCGCATCTGGAACCTGTACGGGCCAACCGAGACGACGATCTGGTCGGCGGCGTACTGCCTGGACAACCAACATCCCTTGCCGTTGCTGGGCAAGCCGATCGCCAACACGACCTTGCAGGTCATGGCGCACGATCTGTCGACTGCCGCGATCGGCATGGCCGGGGAACTGATGATCGGTGGCGATGGCCTGGCGCGGGGTTATCAGCGCCGCGCGGCATTGACGGCCGAGCGCTTCGTCCCGGACCCATACGATCGCAGCGGGCAGGGTGGTGGCCGGCTTTACCGTACCGGTGACCTGGCCAGCTATCGCAGCGATGGGGTGCTCGAGTACGTGGGCCGCATCGACCACCAGGTAAAGGTGCGTGGCTATCGCATCGAACTGGGCGAGATCGAGGCAAGGCTGATCGATGATCCCGCTGTGCGCGAGGCGGTGGTCATCGACATCGATGGCCCTGGTGGCAAGCAACTGGCCGGCTACCTGGTCTCGAGCGGCGAAGCAGCGGTCGCGACGGAGGAACAGCGCAGCGCCCTGCGTCGCCATCTGCGCGAACAGCTGCGCGCGACCTTGCCGGATTACATGGTCCCCGCGTACCTCACCTGGCTCGATGCACTGCCGCTGACACCCAACGGCAAGCTCGACCGCAAAGCGTTGCCCCAGCCTGATCCTGGCGTATCGCAGCAAGGCCATGTCGCGCCGCAGAGCGAGGTGGAGCAGCAGATCGCTGCCGTCTGGGCGCAGCTGCTGAATGTCGAGAAGGTCGGCCTCAATGACAATTTCTTCGAGTTGGGAGGGCACTCGCTGTTGGCGCTATCAGTGCTCTCGCGCTTGCAACTTTCGCTGGGATTGACCGTGGAACCGGCCGTTCTCTTCCAGCACCCGGTCCTTGGCGATTTTGCCAGATACATCGAATCCATCGGCGATGCGTCGGCTTTCGACGAAAAACTGCAGCGTCTGGATAGGCTTTTTGAAGAGTTCGAGGTGAATGAATGAGTAACGATGCCGCGCTGAATATCGCCACGCGTTTTGTCACGCTGCCGCTGGCCAAGCGCAAGCTGTATCTGCAGAAGATGCACGCCGAGAACATTTCTCCGGCTAACTTGCCAGTGCCTTGCACCCAGTCGCTGTTCGACCGCGTTCCGGTATCGTTCGCCCAGCAGCGTCAATGGTTCCTGTGGCAGATGGATCCGCAGAGCACGGCCTACAACCTGGCTATTGCGCTGAGACTGCAGGGCGCACTGGATATCGACGCCCTGCGTGGCGCCTTCCAGGCCTTGATCGTACGGCACCAGACCTTGCGCACCACGTTCTCGCTCGATGACGAACAGCTCGTTCAGGTCATTCACCCGCCAGAATCGTTCGAAATCGACGCGCAACCCGTCGACGTCGGGGCGGCGCCGGAAACCGACTTACAGATCAAGGCATGGGTCGAATCTGAGGCTCGCACGCCCTTTGACCTGGAGCGCCAGTGGCCGACCAGGGTCAGGTTGCTGCGTTTGCACGCGCATGACCATGTGTTGATCATCACCCTGCACCATATCGCTACCGATGGCTGGTCAATGCAGGTGCTGGTCGACGAGCTCATCGGGCATTACGCCCACGCATGTACCGGCGAGGCCGTGGACCTTGCTCCGCTGCCCATTCAGTATGCCGACTATGCCATCTGGCAGCGGCACTGGATGGAGGCAGGTGAGCAGGAGCGTCAGCTGGCGTATTGGCGGGCCCACCTGGGGGATGAACACCCGGTGCTGGAACTGCCCAGCGACCGGCCGCGTCCGGCGACGCAGCGCTTCGAAGGCGCGAGCCTGAAGTTCGAGCTCGAATCAGCACTGGCCGACGCGCTCAAGCAACAGGCGCAACAGCAGGGGGTGACGCTTTTCACACTGCTGCTGGCCAGCTTCCAGACCTTGCTGCACCGGTATTCTGGTCAGGATGAAGTGCGTGTCGGGATTCCCATCGCCAATCGTAACCGGGTCGAAACCGAGCGGCTGATCGGTTTCTTCGTCAACACCCAGGTACTCAAGGCGCAGTTCGATAGCTCGCTGACATTCACGGGCTTGCTCAGCCAGATGCACAAGACCACGCTGGCCGCCCAGGCGCATCAGGACCTGCCTTTCGAGCAACTGGTAGAAGCGCTGCACCCGGAACGAAGCCTGAGTCACAGCCCGTTGTTCCAGGTCATGTACAACCACCAGGCGCAAGCCAGGGGAAATGCCCGGCGCCTGCAGGGTCTGCAGGTCGAAGGCATCGCCTGGGAGCGACAGACCGCGCAGTTCGACCTCACGCTGAACACGGTCGAGCATGAGCATGGGATTGCGGTAGAGCTCAACTACGCGACTGCGCTGTTTGAAGCATCGACGGTCGCGCGCATGGCTTCGCATTTGACCCACTTGTTGGAGGCAATCGCCGAGCGGCCTTGGCAGCTTGTCGCCGAGTTGCCGATGCTCGGGCAGCAAGAGCATCGCCAGATTGTGGAGCAGTGGAACAGCACTCAAGCGTCCTACCCTGCCGACCAGGGCATGCATCAGCTGATCGAAGCGCAAGCCCGTGCGACGCCCCAGGCCCCTGCGGTGCTGTTCGGCGAGGATGTGTTGACCTACCGTCAACTGAACCAGCGCGCCAACCGGCTCGCTCACGCGTTGCGCGACAAAGGCGTGGGCCCGGACGTGCTGGTAGGGATCGCGGTGGAGCGTTCGCTCGAGATGGTGGTCGGGCTGCTCGCCGTTCTGAAGGCCGGGGGCGCCTATGTGCCGTTCGATCCCGACTACCCGGCCGAGCGCCTGGCCTACATGATGGAGGACAGCGGCATTCGTCTGCTGCTGACCCAGACTACCCTGCGCGACCAGTTGCCAATCGCCCCCAGCATGGCCTGCATTGTGCTTGATGACGCAGATGAATGGCTGGCTGCCTATAGCGACGTCGACCCTGTCAACCTCAGCGTGCCGGCCGATCTGGCCTACGTGATCTACACGTCGGGCTCGACCGGCAGGCCCAAGGGCGCCGGCAACACGCACCAGGCGCTGGTCAACCGGCTCTGGTGGATGCAGAAGGCCTACGGTCTGGATCACGGCGATACCGTGCTGCAGAAGACGCCCTTCAGCTTTGACGTATCGGTGTGGGAATTCTTCTGGCCACTGTTCACCGGTGCGCGGCTGGCAGTGGCTCGCCCTGGCGATCACCGGGACCCCGAACGCCTGGTGGAGGCGATCAGGCAACACAGGGTCACGACCCTGCATTTTGTTCCGTCCATGCTTCAGGCCTTCATGACCAGCGAGCACGTGGAGCGGTGCGAAACCCTCAAGCGCGTGGTGTGCAGTGGCGAAGCATTGCCTGCTGACCTTTCAGAGCAGGTCTTGGCCAGGCTCAAGCACGTCGGGCTTTTCAACCTTTACGGCCCGACGGAAGCGGCGATCGACGTTACCCACTGGACCTGCCAGGCGCAAGCCAATGGCAGTGTGCCGATCGGCACACCTATCGACAACCTCAAGACCCATGTCCTCAGCAGTGCCTTGCTGCCGGTGCCGCAAGGTGTGGCAGGCGAGCTCTACCTGGGTGGTGTGGGTCTGGCGCGTGGCTATCATCGTCGTCCGGGGCTTACGGCGGAGCGGTTCGTGCCCGACCCGCTTGATCGGAGCGAGCAGGGTGGTGCGCGCCTTTACCGCACCGGGGACCTGGCGCGGTACCGCTCGGGCGGCGTAATCGAATACGCTGGCCGCCTCGACCATCAGGTGAAGATTCGCGGCCTGCGCATCGAGCTTGGCGAGATCGAGTCCAAGCTCCTGGAGCACGACAGTGTGCGCGAGGCCGTGGTAATCGATATCGATGGGCCGGGTGGCAAGCAGTTGGCCGCCTATCTGGTGGTCGATGTACACGCTGGCGAGCTGGAAGAACACCTGCGCCGGCACCTCAAGGCCACACTGCCGGACTACATGGTTCCCAGCCATCTGCTGTTCGTCGACGCGCTGCCGCTGACCCCAAACGGCAAGCTGGATCGCAAGGCATTGCCACGCCCGGATGTACGTCAGCGGCAGAAACACCATGTGGCGCCGCGCACCCCTCTCGAGGCGCGAATCGCCGCGATCTGGGCTGACGTCCTCAAGCTTGAACGGGTAGGGGCCACCGACAACTTCTTCGAACTGGGCGGCGACTCGATCATCTCGATCCAGGTGGTCAGCAGGGCCCGCCGCGAGGGCATGACGTTCACGCCCAAACAGCTATTCCAGCTGCAGACAGTCGAGGGGCTGGCGGCCGTGGTCGCCAAGGGGCACGCCCCGGCCATGCAGATTGATCAGGGCGCGGTGCAGGGGCGCATGCAGCTCTTGCCGATTCACCAGGCATTCTTCAACGAAGACATCGCCGATCGTCACCACTGGAACCAGGCCCTTCTGCTCAAGCCCGGACAGGCCTTGGACAGCAACGTGCTCGACCGCGCGCTGCAAGCGCTGCTGGCCCATCACGATGCGTTGCGCGTGAGCTTCCAGCAGGAAGACGGCAGCACTTGGTCGGCCTGCTATCGCCAGATCGGCGAGCCAGCCCAGGCGACTTGCCTGTGGCAAGCGCAACTTCAGCACCCGTCCGAACTGCAGGCGCTGTGCGACAAGGCGCAACGCAGCCTCGATCTGCACCAAGGGCCACTGCTGCGAGCCGTGCTGGCAGACCTGCCCGACGGTAACCAGCGGCTACTGCTGGTGATCCACCACCTGGCGGTGGATGGCGTTTCATGGCGAATTCTGCTCGAAGACCTGCAGGCCGCCTACCGTCAGGAGGCGCTGGGTCAGACCATTTCCCTGCCAGCCAAGACCAGTTCCGTCAAGGCATGGGCCGAGGCGCTGCAGACGTACGCCAACAGCGAGGTATTGCGCAATGAACTGCCGTATTGGCAGGCACTGTCAGCGGTCGATGCCACGCTCCCTTGCGACAACGTTGACGGTTCACTGCAGGCCAGGCATGCAGCTGTCGCCCGGACACGGCTCGATGAGCGCTACACCCGCCAGCTCCTGCAGGACGCTCCTGGGGCTTATCGCACTCAGGTCAACGACCTGTTGTTGACGGCCCTGGCCCGCGTGATCGCCCGCTGGACGAAGCAGGAAGAGGTGCTCGTGCAACTGGAAGGGCACGGTCGTGAGGAACTGTGCGATAACGTCGATCTCAGCCGTACCGTTGGTTGGTTCACGAGCATGTTCCCGGTCAGGCTCAGCACCGCCGAGGCGATGGACACCTCGATCAAGACCATCAAGGAGCAGCTGCGTGCGGTTCCCAACAAGGGGCTTGGGTTCGGAGCGCTGCGCTATCTGGGCGACCAAGAGGCCAGCCAGGCCTTGGCCGAACTGGCACCACCCAGGATCACCTTCAATTACCTCGGGCAGTTCGATGCCAGCTTCGACGAGCCTGCCGGCGAACTCGGCCAGGCAGCCTTCCTCATGCCTGCTGCCGAGCACAGTGGCGCAAGCCGGGGCGAGACAGCGCCGCTGGGCAACTGGTTATCGATCGATGGGCAGATATTCAAAGGCGAGCTGAGCCTGAACTGGACCTTTAGCCAGGCCATGTTCGAGGTCACGACGGTCGAACGCCTGGCAGCCGAATACGCTCGGGAATTGCAGGATCTGATTGATCACTGCGTATCCGAAAGTGCCTTCGGCAGGACGCCTTCGGATTTCCCCCTGTGCAACTTGAACCAGGCGCAACTCGACGCCTTGCCTGTGCCCCTCGTCGAAATCGAGGACATCTACCCGTTGTCGCCGATGCAGCAGGGGATGCTGTTTCACAGCGCCTATGAGCAGACCGGAGATTACATCAACCAGATGCGTGTCGACGTTCAGGGCCTGGACGCTGCGCGCTTCGATCAAGCCTGGCAAGCGATGGCGGCGCAGCATGATGTGCTGCGTGCCAATTTCATCACCTTGTTCGAGCAGCCCTTGCAGATCATTCGTGAGCAGGTGCAGATCCCTTGCACCGAACTGGACTGGTCGGCGTCCAAGGATCTGCAACGCGAGCTCTGCGTCTGGGCCGAGCACGATCGTCGCAAGGGCTTCGACCTGCAGCATGATCCGTTGCTCAGGATAACCGCGATCCGTACAGGCCCCGATAGCCATCACCTGATCTATACCAGCCACCACATCCTCATGGATGGCTGGAGCAATTCGCAGTTGCTTGGCGAGGTGCTGCAGCACTACGCGGGGCAGCCGGCCGAGCGTAAGCCTGGACGTTACCGTGACTACATCCAGTGGCTGCAGGGACAGGGCAAGGATCGCAGCGAAGCCTTCTGGCGAGAGCAGCTTCAGGATCTGCAGGAGCCGACACATCTGGCGCAAGTGTTCCGACAAGGCAAGTCGAACAAGGACAGCGGTTATGCCGATCATTATCAGGTGCTGGACTGGCAGCCCACGCTGAGTGAGTTCGCCCGTGAACGACGGGTTACCGTCAATACGCTGGTGCAAGCGGCCTGGCTGTTGCTGCTACAACGTTATACTGGCCAGGAATGCGTCGCCGTGGGCGCCACGGTCGCTGGCCGACCGGCGGAAGTGGCCGGTGCGGAGCATCAGCTGGGTCTGTTCATCAATACGTTGCCGGTGATCAACCGGCTGCAGCCGACGATCACCGTGGAGCAATGGGTCACCGAACTGCAGGGGCGGAACCTGGCACTGCGCGAGCATGAACACACCGCGCTGTATGACGTCCAGCGCCTGGCTGGCGTAGCGGCGGATGGGCTGTTCGATACCTTGCTGGTGTTCGAGAACTACCCTGTCTCCGAGGCGCTGCGCGAGGGTGCTCCCGCAGGCTTGAGGTTCATCGACACGCACATTCACGAGCAGACCAACTACCCCTTGACCTTGGCCATTGGCCTGGGTGCGCAGTTGTCCGTTCACTACAGCTATGACCGTTCGAGCTTCAGTGACCGGGACATCGAGCAAATCGCCGGGCACTTCGCCAACCTGCTGCATGCCATCATCCAGAAGCCGCAGCGCCTTATTTCCGAGCTGCCGATGTTGGGTGTGGATGAATGCCGTCGCATCGTGGAGGAATGGAACCACACGACGGTCGATTACCCTGGCGCTCACTGCGTGCACCAGTTGTTCGAGGCCCAGGTACTGCAACGACCCGAGGCCGTCGCCCTGGTATTTGCTGGGCAGCAGCTCACGTACCGGCAGCTCAATGTCCGCGCCAATGGCCTGGCGCACCGCTTGCGCGAGCGCGGCGTGGGCCCGGACATATTGGTCGGTATTGCCCTGGAACGTTCGGTGGACATGGTTGTGGGATTGCTGGCAATCCTGAAAGCAGGGGGGGCCTATGTCCCTCTCGACCCTGAATATCCCCAGGACCGTCTGGCGTACATGATCGAAGACAGTCGAATCCAGCTGCTGTTGACCCATCGAAATGTCCAGCTACCTGCCTGTCCACACATCCACACCCTGATGCTTGATGAGCTGGATGACTGCCTGACGTGGCCGGCTGACAACCTGGCGTTTGCAGGGCACCCTGGCAACCTGGCCTATGTGATCTACACCTCCGGCTCGACGGGCAAGCCCAAAGGTGCCGCCAATACCCGCGAAGCGCTGCTGAACAGGCTGTTCTGGATGCAGGACGCCTACGCGTTGCGCACCGATGACAAGGTCCTGCAGAAAACCCCTTTCAGCTTCGATGTATCGGTCTGGGAGTTTTTCTGGCCGTTGATGACGGGAGCCCGACTGGTGCTCGCCCAACCGGGCGAACATCGCGACCCGGCGCTGCTCATGCGGCTGATCGAGACCGAAGCCATCACCACGTTGCACTTCGTGCCATCGATGCTGCAGGCCTTCATCAGTGGTGACAGCCCGCAGGCGGCCTGTACTTCGCTACGGCAGGTGATGTGTTCCGGCGAGGCGCTGCCGCTTGAGCTGCAACGCAGCGCGATGGCATTGCTGCCGGGTACCCAGTTCTACAACCTGTACGGGCCTACCGAAGCGGCTATCGACGTCACCCATTGGCACTGTGTGGACGAGCAAAGTCACAGCGTTCCGATCGGCCGGCCGATTGCCAACCTGCATACCTACATTCTTGACGATGAGCTCAACCCGGTGCCTGCGCCGGTCACGGGCGAACTGTATCTGGGCGGTATCGGCCTGGCCCGCGGTTACCATGAGCGCGCGATGCTGACGGCCGAGCGTTTCTGTGTCAGCCCCTTCGGTGACGGGGAGCGTCTCTACCGCACAGGTGACCTGGCGCGCCAGCGTGAAGACGGGGTGATCGAGTACGCTGGGCGGATCGACCACCAGGTGAAGATCCGTGGCCTGCGTATCGAGCTTGGCGAGATCGAGGCGAGCCTGCTGGAGCACCCGGCCGTGAAGGAAGCCGCTGTCCTGGCAATCGACCTGGCGACCGGCAAGCAACTGGTGGCGTTTGTCGTCATCGACCGTGAAGAACACCTGAACGATGTAAAGGCCGTACTGGCGCGACGGCTGCCTGATTACATGGTGCCTTACCATTACGTTCTGCTCGACAGCATGCCGCTGTCACCCAACGGCAAGCTGGACCGCAAGCGCCTGCCGATGCCCGAGCTCAAGGCCAACGTGCAGCAATACAGCGCCCCGAGCAACGAAGTCGAAAGCGCCCTGGCGCTGATCTGGCAGGAAGTCCTGCAGCGGGAACAGGTAGGTATTCACGACAACTTCTTCGAGCTTGGTGGCGACTCGATCGTGTCGATCCGCATCGCCAGCAAGGCGCGGCTTGCAGGTTACGACGTCTCTCCGAAACGGGTATTCGAGCACCAGACCATCGCTCAGCTCGCCGCGACGTTGGAGCGCCATGCGCCTGTATCCGAAGCGCCAGTCATTGCCCGAGTCGCCGTCAGTGAAGAACAGCGAGCGTTGTTGCCCCTGTCCGCCGACGTCATCGAAGATGTCTACCCGCTCTCGCCGATGCAGCAGGGCATGCTGTTCCATTCCATCGAGGAGAAGGGTGAAGGGCTGTATATCCATCAGGTCAGCCTGCCGGTGACCGGCCTGAAGACCGCACCTTTCATTCAGGCATGGGCAGCGGTGACCGCGCGTCACGAGGTGCTGCGTACCAGTTTCCACTGGGCCGGCCTGGCCGAACCGCTGCAGGTTGTCCATACACAGGCGCAGATGCCCGTAAGGGAAATCGATCTGCAGGGCAGCGAGGCGCCTGACGCGACCGTGCAGGCGCTTGCCCATGAAGAGTGGCTGAACGGTTTCGACCTGACCCAGGCACCTCTGCATAGGCTATTGCTGGTGAAGCTGGACTCGAACACCTATCACATGATCTGGACCAGCCACCACATCTTGATGGACGGCTGGAGCACCTCCCGGCTGTTTGCCGAGGTCATGCAGCACTACGCCGGCAAACCAGTGTCCGGCAGTGTCGGTCGTTATGGTGATTTCATCGCGTGGCTGCATGCCCAGGACAAGGGGCGGCAGGAGGCCTTCTGGCGTGAAAGTCTGGCAGGTGTCGAGCCTACCTTGTTGGCCCAGACGATTCACCCGCGACACAGCGCCAACGAAACCGGGCACAACGCACTCTATTCACGCTGGGACAAAGCGTGGACGACGCGCCTGCAGGATTACTGCCGAAGCCTGAGAGTCACGCCCAACACCGTAATCCAGGGCGCCTGGCTGTTGTTGCTGCAGCGCTACACGGCCAAATCTGCAGTCACCTTCGGGGCGACCGTCGCTGGTCGGCCGGAGTCGCTGCCGGGCGCGGACAGCACCTTGGGGCTGTTCATCAACACATTGCCGGTATCGCAGGAACTTGACCCGACCGCCTGCCTGGGGGACTGGCTCCGTGACCTGCAGGCTTACAACCTGGAGCTGCGCAACTGGTCACATACCCCACTGAACGATGTCCAGAGGTGGTCCGGTACCCCAGGTCAGACGCTGTTCGACAGCATTATCGTGTTCGAGAACTACCCGATCGACGAGAGCATGCGCGAGTCGTCCGATGCCGAAGTGGGCTTTGGCGAATCCAGTGGCGTGGGTGTGACCAACGTTCCCATGGACTTGGCCGTGCATCTCAACGACACCTTGTCGATTGAATACCTGTACCTGCGCAACAGCTTCAGTGAAGCGGCGGTACAAGGCATCCGGCAGACCATGGAAGCCACACTGGACGCCATGTTGAGCCAGCCTCGGGCGAGGCTTGGCAATCTGCAGTGCTTGCTGCCTGCCCAACTGGAGCAGGCAGCGCAATGGGGCGCCGAGCCTGCGACGGTCTATGGTACGCAGACACTGGCGCAGTCGATTGCAGCGCAAGCTCAGCGCCAACCGGATGCCGTCGCGCTGGTGTGTGCCGAGCGAAGCCTCACCTACGCGGAGCTGGAGCGGCAGGCCGAGCATCTGTGCACCGTGCTGCGGCTCAAGGGTGCCGCGCCCGAAGTGATCGTCGGCGTGGCCCTGGAGCGGTCGCTGGAGCTGGTCGTGACGTTGCTGGCGATCATGAAGACGGGGGCTGCCTATGTACCTCTGGATCTCGAGTACCCGGCAGATCGCCTGGCCTGGATGATCGAGGACTCGGGCATGCAGCTGCTGGTGACGCGCCACTCGCTGCTGCAGCGCCTGCCGTCACTGGAACGTGTACACGTCATCGAGCCTGTTGCTGATCAGCGGGTCCCCCAGCCGACGCTGCCTCCTGCGGCCATCGAAGACGGCAACCTGGCCTACCTGATCTACACCTCGGGCTCGACCGGCAAGCCAAAAGGCGTAGCTGTCGCCCAGGGCCCATTGAGCCGGCATTGTCAGGCTATCGTGGAGCGATACGAAATGGGGCCCTCGACGCGAGAACTGCATTTCATGTCGTTCGCCTTCGATGGTGCTCAGGAGCGCTGGCTGAGTACCCTGCTCTGCGGTGGCACGCTGGTCATTCGCGACGGTGACGTGTGGACAGTGGAGCAGACCCTGCAGGCTTTGTGGCGCCAGCGCATCACCATCGCCTGTTTCCCGCCGGCCTACCTCAAGCAGTTGGCAGAGTCGGTGCAGGCCAGCGGCGATCAGCCGCCACCGGTGCAGATCTACTGCTTTGGTGGCGATGCGGTGCCCGAACAGACGTTCGAGCAGGTCAGGAAGACCCTCAAGCCCACCTGGATGACCAATGGCTACGGCCCTACCGAAACGGTGGTGACGCCGCTTTTGTGGAAGGTGCCTGGAGACGGTCATTGTGCGGCTGCCTATGCGCCTATCGGCCATGCGGTCGGTCGGCGCTCCCTTCGTGTACTCGATGACGAGCTCAACCCGCTGCCTCCGGGCTTCGCGGGCGAATTGATGATCGGCGGCGACGGCGTCGCTCGCGGCTATCATGGCCGCCCGGCCCTGACTGCGGAGCGCTTCGTGCCTGACCCATTGGGTAAGGAGGGTGCCCGTCTGTACCGCAGCGGTGACCTGGTACGTAGACGGGATGACGGTGTGGTCGACTACGTGGGCCGTATCGACAACCAAGTCAAGATCAGGGGGTTCCGGATCGAGCTCGGTGAAGTCGAAGCCGCTCTGCGTACCCAGGACGGGGTGCGGGACGCCGTCGTTGTCGTGCACGAAACGACGGTGGGCAAGCAACTGATCGGGTATGTGGTAGGCGAAGACACGAGCATGGCGAAGGCTTTGAGAGCCGTACTGGCTGCCCAATTGCCGGAGTACATGGTGCCGTCGCAGATCATCGTGTTGCCTTCATTCCCGGTCACGCCGAACGGCAAGCTCGACCGCAAGCGCCTGCCGGATCCGGTATTCGAGTCGTCAGGGCATGTCGCTCCTCGCAATGAACAGGAGCGATTGCTGGCGCAGATCTGGGAAGAGGTACTGCAGGTCGATCCCATTGGCATTACGGACAACTTCTTCGAGCTTGGCGGCGACTCCATCCTCAGCCTGCAGGTGGTGTCTCGGGTGAGGAATCACCCGACCTTGGACATGGAACTCAAACTCCGTGATGTGCTGCGTTATCAGACGATCGAGGCGATCGTCGGCAAACAGGAGCAGGCCGACCATGCACCCGTGCAGGTGGCCGACACCGGGGCGGTCGACGGCCTGTTCAATCTGCTGCCCATCCAGGAGTGGATGTTCGCCGAGGCGCTTGCGGACCCCGCGCACTTCAACCAGGCCCTGATGCTCAAACCGCGCATCGCGCTGGACCTGGATGCGCTCGACCAAGCGCTTGCCTGCATCGAAGCGCACCATGACGCCCTGCGGCTGCGCTTCGTTCAGGAGAACGGTCGTTGGCTGCAACGCTACCTGACACCTGATGAGGCCAGGCAACCGCTGCTGCAGCGGGAACAGGCTTGTGACGAGCAGGCGCTGATGACGCTGGCGAATCAGGCTCAACGTAGCCTGAGGCTTGTCGATGGACCTGTCTGGCGAGCTGTGCACGTACAGCTTGCCGATGGGCAGGCGCGACTGTTGCTGGTCATCCATCACCTGGTCATGGACGGTGTGTCATGGCGGGTACTGCTCGAAGACCTGCAGCGGGCTTACCAGGCCTGTACCCAGGGTGACACGCCGGCATTGCCTGCTCGCACCACGAGCTACAGGGCCTGGGCAGAGCTTCTGCGAAAAGAGGCTGCATCGATTGGCGCGCAGCAGGGTGACTGGTGGCTTGCTCAACTCGAACCGCTGTCGAACGAGTTTCCTTGCGACAACCCGCGCGGGCGCAATGAGGTCAGCGAGCAGGCGGCCGCCCATCTGTACCTGACACGGGAAAAGACTGCGCAGTTGCTCAAACAGGCGCCTGCCGCCTATCGCACGCAGGTGAACGACATCCTACTGGCGGCGCTGGCACGTGTGCTGTGCCGTTGGAGTGGCGAAGAGGCCGCATTGATCCAGCTGGAAGGACATGGTCGCGAAGACCTTTACGAAGGCGTGGATCTGTCCCGGACAGTGGGCTGGTTTACCAGCATGTTCCCGGTACGTCTCGCCCCTGGCGAGGCTGCGGCGGTCGGTGAGTCGATCCTGGCCACGCAACGGCAATTGGCGGCGGTACCTGACAAGGGGGTCGGTTATGGCGTGTTGCGTTACCTGGGCGAACCTCGGATGCGCGAGCGCCTGGCGGCAGTAGCTCAACCGCGGGTGACGTTCAACTATTTCGGTCAGTTCGACCAAAGCTTTGACAAGCACGCTTTGCTTGAGCCTGCGCCGGAAGGGTCAGGCGATTGCTATAGCCCGAGGGCGCGCCTGGCCAACTGGCTGGAGATCGTCGGCCAGGTCTACGACGGCTCGCTTTCATTGCGATGCGTCTACAGCAAACGTCGTTATCGGGCGCAGACCATCGACGCCCTGATGGAAAGCTATCGCGAAGAACTTGAACTGCTGATTGATCACTGCCTCTCCGTGACTGGCGCTGCCTGAGTGCAAGCGCCAGGCGGTTTTTTCAAGGAATATCAAGTTGAATAACGATCTGGAAGCGTTTCTCGATATGGTTGCAATGAACCCACAGGATCAGGCCTTGCATCGGCTGGGTCCGGTGCAGGCACGCACCCGTTTCGAGTTGGCCACGCAGCGTCTTCGCTGGCAAGCGCCGCAGGACCTGGCGCTAGGTTCGCTGACCTGCACCGCACGCGATGGTACGGCTTTGCCGTTGCGTGTTTACAAACCTGCGCAGGCCGATGGCCGGCCCCTGCCGGTGCTGGTTTATTTCCATGGCGGTGGCTTTGTCGTCGGCAGCCTGGATTCACATGATGGCGTATGCCGTGAGCTGTGCGCACGGTCAGGCTGCGCGGTGGTTTCGGTAGGCTATCGCCTGGCCCCTGAGCACCGGTTCCCAACGGCTTTCGAGGACGGTTGGGATGTGCTCGAAGCGCTGCCCTCCATCGCCCAGGCACAGGGGCTGGACCTGCAACGCGTCGTCCTTGCGGGCGACAGCGTGGGCGCGACCCTGGCCACCACCTTGGCCCTGCATGCCGCCAGGCAAGGCCTGGCGGCCGTGGTACGGCCGATCGGGCAACTGTTGTGTTACCCGGTCACGGATGCGGGGGGCGAATACGCCTCGCGCACCCTGTTTGGGGAGGGGTACCTGCTGGAAGACGAAACGCTCGAATGGTTCTATGACCTTTATGCACGCGAACACCTGGATCGTCACGACTGGCGTTTCTCTCCCTTGCGCGCAGAAAGCCTGAGCGGTGTCGCTCCAGCCATCGTCCTGCTGGCCGGCCTGGATCCGCTGCTGGATGAAGGGCAAGCCTACGCTGAGCGATTGCAAGCATCCGGGGTGGATGTGGAAATCATCCTGGCGCAGGACATGACCCACGACCTGCTGCGCATGATGTCAGTGACTGCAGAAGTTTCGACAGTGTACAAGCGATTGGTCGACAGTCTGCTTGCGCTTATCGCCAAGGCACGATAGACCTCCAGCCCCAAGGGCATTGTGGTCGCGCTGAGCGCAATGCCCTGGCGAGCCCCGCGTCAGGGCCCTGCTGAATCAAGCAGACAGGTGGTGTAGGAACAGAGGAGGGAAAGGCGCCAGCCACCTTCGGCGGTGGCTGGCGCAGGGGGGGGATCAGTTTTCGTAACGCAGGGTAAGCGCGAAATTGCGTGGGGCGCCGTAGTAGTTGCCGGTGTCTTCGCTGAAGATGGCAGTGTAGTATTTCTCGTCAAACACGTTGTTGAGGTTCAACTGCACGCTAACGTTCTGGTTGACCCGAAAGTTGGCATTGAGATCGACCAGGTTGTAAGCGCTCTGGGTGATGTTGTTCAGGTAGAGCTTGCTCTGGTGATAGACGCTGGTACCCACTCGCCACTGGTCCAGCGCACCCGGCAGCTGGTAGGTGGTAGCCGCCTTGAACAGTCGCTGGGGCGAGTTTTCCGTACCGTAGGTGTCGCCCTTGTTGGCCCCGGCAACGTACTTGGGATGGCTGTAGGTGTAGCCCATCGAAGCATTCCACCCAGGCATCAGCTCGCCTGACACTTCGGCATCGAAACCGCGATTGCGCACCTTGGCACCTTCGGTATAGCAACGTGCATCGCGGTTCGGTCCGCACACACGACCGGCTTCTGGCACGACCTGGGGCAGGCCAGTCTGATCGACCTGGAACAGCGCCAGAGAGGTGTTGAGCCTGCCGTCGAACAGCTCGTTCTTGAGGCCGATCTCGTAGTTGCTGCCCGTGGTGGGGGCCAGCAGCTTGTTGTCGACACTGTAGTTGCTTTGCAGTTTGTAGATTTCAGTGTAACTGGCGTAGACCGAGGTCTGATCGGTGATGTCATAAACGATGCCCCCATACGGAATGACCTTGCGGTCTTCCTTGAAGCGATCGGTTTCCCAAGGTCCTTGGGTATCGTAATCGACCCAGCTCAAGCGGCTGCCGAGGATTACGTGGAGGTCGTCGGTAGGATTAAGACGGGTAGCCGCGTAGATCCCTTTGTCCTTGCGCACGTGGCGGCTTGGCGTAAGGTTGCCGACTATTTCCGGTTTGGGGAATTGCGAAGCATTGAAGTCGAGGACGTCTACCTTGGGGTAGATGCTCGGCGAGCCGGTCACGTACTGCAGGCGATCGCGGCGCATGCTTGTGCCCACGACCACTTCATGCTTCTGGCCCATCAGGTTGAACGCGCCATTCAGCGCTGCATCCAGGTTGACCTGCTCGTCATCGTATCTGGCGCTGTTGGGGTAGTACTGCATCGACGAGTCGGTCTCGCCGGTGTGATAACCGACCTGTGCCAAAAAGTCCGCATTGGACCAGATGAGGTTGGTCGCGACGGTCAGGTTCCAGTCTTCGTTGAACGAATGCTTGATATCGGCGAAGACGTTGCGGTTCAGCTTGTCCAGATAGGCCCATTTGCCGGCCAGGGAGGTCGAGCGGGAGAAGTCGTAGAAACTGCCGTCCTGGTGTGTTGGCAGGCCACCCCAGTCGTAACCATTGTTGTTGTCCTGCTGCAGCGAGCCACCGAGGGTCAAGGTGGTCGAGTCACTCAGGTCAGCTTCGCCGATGGCATAGAACAGCTGGTTTTCCTTGCCGGCATAATCCTGGTAGCTATTGCGGTTGTTGTACATCAGTACCGTTCGACCGCGCAGTGTCCCTTCGGCATTCAACGGACCGCCCACATCCAGCTGGGTGCGGTAGTTATCCCATGAACCTGCGCCGATCTCGGCCTTGAGCTGATAGCTCCGGGTAGGCCGCTTGCGCACCATGTTGATGGCTGCCGACGGGCTGCCCGCCCCCTGCAGCAGGCCATTGGCGCCGCGCACGATCTCGACCCGATCATACATGGCCATGTTATTGACCGACATGACGTCCATCGAGAAGCTTTCAGTCACGCTGGTCGGCAGGCCATCGACCTGCAGGTCGTCCACCTGGAACCCTCGCGAGTAATACAGTGGGCGCTCGGTGCCGAAACCCTTGACGGTATTGATCCCTGTCGCGGCCATGGCCACGTCTTCCAGGGACTGCATGTTCTGGTCGTCCATCTGTTGGCGGGTGACGACGCTGACCGATTGGGGCGTCTCCCGGGGTGACAGCCCCAGCCTGGTGGCCGTGCTGGTCACACCCGTGGTGTATGAGCCTGTGTTTTCGGTAGTTGCACCCAAGGCAGCGGACTGGATGCTCGTGGCATCGAGGAGCATTGCGCTGTCACCCTCGTTGCTCGCCTGCAAGGTCAATGTGTTGTCGCGCAGCTGATAGCGCAGCCCACTCTCCCCGAGCAAGATACGCACCGATTGATCCAGGCTGTGACGACCGCTTAACGCACCCGAGCGAAGGTTCTGCACGGCACCGGGCTCGTACAGCACTTGCACGTCGGTCAGTTCTGCAAACTTCTGCAGCGCCGAGCTCAGTGGCTGTGCCGGGATATTCAAAGTCAGTTGCTGATCTTGCGCCTGGGCCGCCAGGGGCAGCGCCAGGGTGAGGGCCAGCGCTGGCAGTTGTGCATTGAAAGCGCGTCGAAGGCCAAGCGCCCTGGTCAAGTGATTCAATCGAAGGTGGGTGGGCATTTCGGTGCTCGTTGTAGATGTTGAGTGGGCAGGCTGGGCAGATCTGTTTTTATGTCGACTACGGGTATGACGCACGATGGGTGACAAACCGGAATGCAAATGTTTCGCTTTTGTTGCATCAGGCGACGCACGTTTCGACCAGCACCCTACCGGCCTCCATGCGCACCAGTTGGTCGGCGACATCGAAATAGCGGTCATCATGGCTGATGACGATGATGGTCTTGCCCAGGCGCTTCAGTTCGGGGAGCAGCTCGGTATAGAAGATGCGCCGGAATGTCGGGTCCTGGTCCGCTGCCCATTCGTCGAACACCAGCACCGGGCGCTCCTCGAGCCAGGCGTTGATCAGTGCCAGCCGCTTGCGTTGCCCGGTCGAGAGGTCGGTGGTGGTGAAACTGCCGTCGCGGATGCTGACCTTGTGTGCAATTTCCAGCCGCTTGAGATAGACCTCGGCGCTCTCCGGCACCTGCTGCGCGCCCAGGAAGGGGTCGTCGAACAGGTAGTAATCAGAAAAGACAGTGGTGAAGAGCTGGCGGTAATCGTCGCGATTGAGCGCGGTGATGGGTTGGTCGTTGATGCGTATCTCGCCTTTTTGCGGCGGATACAGACCTAGCAGCAGCTTGATCAGGGTGGTCTTGCCACAGCCGTTTTCACCGACGATGAACACGATATCGCCCTGGCTGACCTGCAGGTTCACCGGCCCAAGGGTAAACGGCGCATTGCCGTCGACCGGAGGGAAGGCAAAACGCACGTCATGCAACTCGAGAGTACGCAAGACGGGCAGCTGGCTGGCCTTGTCTTCGAGCAGCAGGTGCGGCTCGGGGGAGGAGAACTGTTCGGACAACTCGGCAATCCGGCGGAAGGCGATCTGAGCCCGGCTGACGATGGGCAACGTGCCTACCAGATATTCCAGCGGGCCTTTCATGTACAGCAGTACCAGCACGAAGCCGCTCATTACTGCCTTGTCGCCGCTAGGCCACAAGGATTGCAGGGCAAGGGCCAGGCCGATAACCACGAAGAACAGCATCGAGCCGAAGGTCTTGGCGATGACGAAGGTATTGATGGAGCGGATCTGGATATCGCGTATCTGGTCAGCTGTGCCTTGGATATTGCGGCTGAACATGCGTTGGCGGCGCGCGCGGTGGATGCGCAGCTCCTTGGCTCCGGCGGCGATCGCATTGTAATGCCGTTGCAGTTCATCTTCGGCGTCCCGTGCCGCAACAAACCCTCGAATGCCCTTGGATCGGGCGATGTACTGCACGACGGTACCGAGTGCGATCGCTGCCAGCATCAGCAGGAACATCGGCCAGGAAAGCAATGCCAGATAGCCAAGGCAGCCCAAGGTAACGGTCAGGGCGATCGCCAATGGCGCGAAAGCGAAAGCGAAATCGCTGATGGTGTCCACGTCGTGCGTCAGCACGGGGATCAGTCGATGGCTGCGATAGCGCTCGATCTGTTCGATGGGGGCAGACAGAACCTTCTCGCCCAGTTCCTTGCGCAAGGCGGCGATGATGTTCTGGCCCACCCGGTTGCTACCGATGTCGGAAAACACCGAGCTGGCCAGGGCCACCAGGCAAAGCCCGGCGAAACCCCAGACAACGCCTTGGGTCAGGCCGCTGTCGTCGTGCAGGGCGCGGTTGATGGTGGCCAGCAGGAAGGTGATGCTGAGGCCGCCGACCATGCCCAGGATGACGGACAGCGCGACGGTATATTTGAACGGCTTGAGCAGGGCGAAGAGATCCTGCACGGCGCCGCGGGAGGACTGGGACATGATGGGCTCCTGAGTTGATCAGCCGACGCTGGCAAGGGGTTTGGTTTGCGCCTGGTGTGCGCTGCTGGAAAGGTTCAGGGCGCCATAGAGCGCTTTTCCGATCTCTTCGCTGCGCATCGGCAGCACTGAAAGCAAGGTGTCGCTCAAGCCGTGGGTGGCCTCGCAGAAGCCTTGCAGGAAGACTGGCGCCTGGAGCTGTGGGGTGGCCAGGGCGCGATAGGTACGGTCCACTTCCAGGCCATGCAGGTAAGGCAGAAGCGGTTCGAGCAGGTGCTGATGGCTGTTGCGCTCGTAGCCGGTGGCCAGTATCACGGCATCGTAGCGGTGGGTCTGCTGTTGCCCGGTGGCGAGGTCGCGCAGGGTCAGTTCGATGCCCCCTTCGACATCGACTGCCGCTTCCAGGTGTTGACGGCAGAGCACCGCGTGGCGGGGCTGACGGGTGATCTTCTGCCGGTACAGCACGGCATAGATGCGCTCGATCAGCCCCAGGTCGACGACCGAGTAGTTGGTGTTATGGTATTCGCCGATCAACTTTTCGCGGTCTTGCGGTGCTTGCTGGAAAACCAGGTCGGTGTACGCAGGGGCGAAAATTTCGTTGACGAAAGGCGAGTCGTCGGCGGGCTTTAGGGCTGAGCTGCGCAGGATCATTTCAGCCCGCACCGAAGGAAAGCTGTCGTTGAGGTCGATGAACGCTTCGGCGGCACTCTGCCCGGAACCGATGATCGCGATACGCATCGGCTTGCCTTCGCTGCAGGCCAGGTGCTGCATGCCGGTGAGGTAGCGGGAATGATGAAAAACCCGGGCATTGTTGCGCAGCGGGGCGAACATGGCTGGAATCTTCGGTGAGCCACCGGTGCTGATCACCACCGAACGCGTGCGACGGGTGCGCTGCATGCCTTGTGCATTGCGCGAGATCAGCCGGAGGTGATGAATGACCCCATTATCGAGCTCGGGCTCGATGCGCAACACTTCTTCGCCATACAGTGCCTGCTCGGCGAACTGCTCGGCGACCCAGCCCAGATAGTGGTTGTACTCCAGCCGGCACGGGTAAAAGGTGCCGAGGTTGACGAAGTCGACCAGGCGGCCCTGCTGCTTGAGGTAGTTGACGAAGCTGTAGGGGCTGGTGGGGTTGCGCAGCGAAACCAGGTCCTTGAGGAACGAGATCTGCAGTTCGCTCTGCGAGGACAAGGTATCCCCATGCCAGCGATAGTGCTCCTGCTTGTCCATGAACAAGGCGTCAATGGGCTTGCCATTGCTCTGGGAAAGCTCCTGCAGGGCGATGGCCAGGGCCAGGTTGGACGGGCCGAAGCCTACGCCGATCAGGTCGTGGAGAGTTGAGGCGCTCATGTCGTTGACTCCTGCTGTTGCTGGTGAGCGGTGAGTAGGTGTTAAACGAAGCCGCAGAGGCTGGATTTAGCCGGTCACGACCAGCCGGGCATGCACCCCACGCAGGTGTTCGCAGAGACGCAGAAGTTGTGATCCGAGGAGGGGCATACGTTGCGCGCTGGCGCACGAAAACCCCGCAGGCATGCTGCGCCAGGCGCCCGCCGGGGTTCGTGGCTCAGGGTAGATGCGGGTAGGCGCAGCGCAGCCTAGCGTTGCATGACGTCGAAGAACGCCTTCAGAAAGGCTTGCATCTGCGCCGCCGTGCCGACACTGACGCGCATCCACTGCGGCCACGCCTCGAATACCCGTCCAACCCGGACCCGGCGTTGTGCAAGTGCTTCGATCACGGGTTTGGCAGGTCGGCCAAGGGCCACCATGAAACAGTTGGCGTGTGCGTCGGTGCAGCGGTAACCGGCCTTTTGCAGGGCGTCGGTAGTGGTCAGAAGAATGTGGCGATTGATGCGTTTGCGTTCGCTGACCAGGTCGCCTTGTTGCAGGCTGGCGATACCGCCCATGGCGGCGGCAAGCGGCACGAAGTTGTAGCCGTTCAGGCGTTGCAGGTCGTGCAGCAACGCCGGTTTGCCGATCGCCAGCCCCAGGCGGGCACCGGCCATGCCATAGAGCTTGGAGAATGTCCTCAACACCAGGACATCGTCATGGCTGACCGCCAGATCCAGGCAGGAAGGGGCGTCGCAAAAGTGGATGTACGCCTCATCGATGATGGCCAGGCTGCCTGCCGGCTTGTGGCTGACCAGGTGCTCGATGTCGGCGCGTGGCGTCAGCGTGCCGGTGGGGTTGTTCGGATTGCACAGGTACAACACCCCGGGCTGGGGGTTGGCGGCAAGCATGCCGCGCACGTCATGGGCGTGGCGGGCATCGAGCGGCACTTCATGCACGGTCGCGCCGACGGCTCTGGCGCCATTGGCCACGGAGTCATAGGTCGGCGCGGCGGTGACCACGGCCCGCTTGTCGGCGTGGCGAGCCAGGGCATATTGCAACGGTGAGCGGGAGCCGCAGAAGACTGCCACATGGTCTTCGGGCACGTTGTGCTGCCGCGCGAACAGCTCGATCAGGCGATATTCATGCTCCGGAAAGTAATGCCCGCTCTGGCGTATCCCCAGGCTCATTGCCTGGAGCGCCGAGGGGCAGGGGCCGTAAGGGCTCTCGTTGTAGTCCAGGCGGATGATGTCATCGTCCACCGTCGGATCGCCCGCTGCGCCCGCCGCCCAGGCGGGCATGGCGGGTACGAGGCCGGTCAAGGTGGCTGCCGCTACGAAACGGCGTCTGCTCAAAGCGGACATGGTCACTCTCCCTGTAGGTTGTCAGTTGTGCTCGCCGTCCTTGAGGTCGCGGGCTACCCGAAAGCCCAGCCAGTCACCGCGCACTTCGGGTTCGCGCTCGTTGCGGTTGCCCGAGCGGGAGAAGATGGGCGGTTCCAGGTAGTCGTTGCCGCGGATCTGCCGGTGCGTGCAGGTGCCACCTGTGGTCCAGGCGCTGCCATCGGTGGGCGCACCGACATAATCGGTGTGCCAGCAGTCTTCGACCCACTCGTAGATGTTGCCATGCATGTCATACATGCCGAACGCGTTGGCCGGGAAGCTGCCGACCGGCGCCGTGTAGGTGAAGCCATCCCGTGGCCCGTAAGTGTTGGCATGCTTGCTGATCTGATACTCGCCTTCCTCATCGAAGGGGAACGGGAAAGGACCGGTGGAGCCAGCGCGACCTGCGTATTCGCGTTCGGCCTCGCTGACCATGCGGTAAGGCTTGCCGGTTTTCTTCGCCAGCCAGCCAATATAGCCGCGCGCTTCCTCCCAGGTCATGCAGACCGCTGGCTGGGTAGGCCCTTGCGGGTAACTGGGCTTGCCGTTCTTGCACAGACGGCCCGGGCGATCGTCGCCGTCGGGCAGCACGGTGTGGGTGTCCCTGGCATAGGCTTGCCATTGGCTGGCCGTCACGTGGAAGCGACTCATGGCGAAGGCCTTGGCGAATGTTACGGTATGCAGCGGACCTTCATCGTCCTGTTTGCCCAGTTCGTCATCGGGGGTGCCCATCACGTAGCTGCCGGCGGGCAGCACGACCATTTCCGGGCAATCCTTGCAGTCCTTGAAGACCTTGCCCGGTGCACTCGGGGCGCCAGCGAGGGCATCGAGCGACAGCGAGAGACAACCGAGGGCAATCAGTGAGGTCAGCCGTTTCATGGGGTTCCTTGCGGGTAGTGGGCAATGGGAGGTGGGGTGGGCTTGGCAGCTTTCTGGGCGGCTTCCCAAACACGCAGGAAGTTGGCCCCCCAGAGCTTGGCGATGTCTTCATCGGAATAGCCACGCTGCATCAGTTCGGCGGTGACATTGCGGCTCTGGCTGACATTTTCCCAGCCGACCACACCGCCGCCGTCGTTGAAATCGGAACTGATGCCTACATGGTCGATACCGATCTTCTTCACCGCGTAATCGATCGAGTCGACATAGTCGGCCAGGGTGGCCTCTGGCTCGGCGCCGAGGATTTCGTAGAACGGTGTGAGGTATTCACCGAACTTCTTCTCTGACCAGATCGAGAACACCGGGTCGGTGGTGGTGCCCATCTGGGTCTGGTTTTGTACGTCGGGCAAGCCATGCCTGGCACGCAAAGCGTTCATCTTCTCGATGGTCGGGCGCGAGAACGGCTTGAGGTAGTGGGAGTAGGCCACGATATTGACCAGCCCATCGGTGGCCTTGATGTGTGCCAGGTCGGTATCGCTGAGGTTGCGGCGAATGTCCATCAGGCCTTGTACGCCGGTGTGCGAGGCCATGACCGGCGCTCGGCTAAGCTGGGTGACCTGGGTCAGCGCCTGGCTGGACATCTGCGACACGTCGATGACCACGCCGAGGTCGTTGAGCCGGGTGATGGCGCGCCGACCAATCGCGGAAAGCCCGCCCAGCGGGTCGACCGAATCGCCCAGGAAAGGCAGGGGCCGTGCCGAGTCTACCCAGCTGTTGTTACCGACGTAGCCTGGTCCGAATACCCGCATGCCGCGTGCGGCCCAGTGGTCCAGTTTGTCAATGTCGTCGCCCAAAGGCGCGGCATTGAGCATGCTGATGATGATGGCGAACTTGCCTTCACTGACCAGTCGGCGGAAGTCAGCGGGGGTGTAGGCGATGCCGGCCTGTGCAGGGAAATCCTTGGCGATGCTGGTGATGATCCGGTAGCGCACTTCCAGTTCGTTGGCCATTGCGGCCTCGAAGCCTGGGGTGGGGCGGTGTGGCCAGTTGGGCCCACTCCAGAATTCCGGCCATGACCAGATCGCGATCGAAGCGCCGCTCAGGCGGCCTTTGGCGGCTTTCACCAGATCGAACTGTGTCGGGCCATCGCGGTTTGCTTCCTCGCCATCGGTGCCATAGCTCAGCGGCACATCGAGGTGCGCATCCAGGGCCGGGATGCGCGCCTGCAGGGCGTTGGCTCGCTGTTCGATTTCCCGGCTGTAGGGGTGCTTGGCAAGGTAAACCCAGTACCACCAGGCGCCTGCGGCCATCAGGAGCAGGAGCAGAAGTGCCAATGCCCATGGCCATCTGCGCGAAAACAAAGCCGGTTTCTTCATTGCGTACTCGATCGCCTGCACGACGGCCCCATGCCGTTCGAACTTGCTGGGTGAAACGAGCCGGGGCAAAGAGAATTTAGCAACCCTCTAAATCGCTTCCTCAACCATTCGTTTTTGCAGCAGTAGTCACGTCATGAGTACAGTGGATGAAAGTGTCACGTCGAAAGATCCTGGCAGGCCTGGTGGCTGCCGGTGTAGCTCTGCCTGCCGGCTATTACGCACAGCAGGAGTGGCAGCGGGCCCAGGAAGCGGAGCTGAGCAGTGACGAACCTGCGGTGCCGGTCGACGACCTGCCCAATGCGCTGCTGGGGGAACGCCTGGTCGGGATCTGGGACTGGCGCCTGACAGGCAATCACCCGGCGCTGGCTGTGCTGGCCGGGCCGCAGCAGCTGTTGCTCGACGTCGGGCAGGGTGCCCGTGCCTTGCGTGGCTACCTGGGTACCGCGCCGTATGGCGACCGGGGTTTGCAGGTTTACGGGCCGCTGGCTGCCGACCGATTGCCAGCGGTGCGCCTGAAGATAATTGCCGGCTCTGGCGAAGCCTACGACTGCGACGCCGTGCTGGATGAGATATGGGGCGACTGGAGCGAGGGCGGAGGCAGCGCCACCCTGAGTGGGCAAGTGCGTCTGGCAGGGACGCAGGCGGGGCATTCCGGTGTGCAAGCGGGTTTTGTCGCGGTCCGTCGACCGTTTGTGCTGGCGCGTGAGCGGCTGCCTTTTGTGGCGGCCCTGCACGAGGACCTGATTTCGCCGCAGCGCCGCTACTATCATCAGCTGTGGCATGCCAGCCGCGATCGTTGGCACCGCATCGATGATTCCCGACGGCAGATGGTGCGTGCGCTGGGCTGGCAGGTCGGCCCGTTGGGCAAGGAGCGCAACGCCCGCGGGCATGATCGCCATCGCAACGGCTCCGGCGAGGATTTTCTGTTCATGCATCGGCATATGCTGCACGGGGTACGTAAGGTCCAGGACCTGCGTTCCTGGGCCAGCCTGCCCGCGGCACGTCCTTCGATCGGGCATGGCGCCCAGGCGTTTTTCGATTACCTCGACAACCGCGACGGCTACAGCGTCCCGCCCAATTGGCAGGCGGCCGGCGATGATGCCTTCAGCCAGTGGCTGTACTACGTGAAGAGCACTCAGGGCCTGCACGCCAACTTCCAGCTGTGGGAAGCCCAGCTGCATGACCCGGAATATCTCAGCACCTTGTGCCTGGGAGAGTTGGGGTCGCGTATCGAGTTGGGGGTCCACGATTGGTTGCACATGCGCTGGGCATCCCTGGGGCGCGATCCGAACTCGGATTACCCGATGCCCTACGGGCGTCGCAACTATGATTTTTCCGAACGTTGGTTTCGCGCCGAGAACGACTTCCTTGGCGATCCGTTTTCATCCCACGTGAACCCGGTGTTCTGGGCGTTTCATGGCTGGATCGACGACCGTCTGAACGACTGGTACCTGGCCCACCAGCAGGCGCACCCGGGGGAAGTGAAGCCGCGAATGATCGAGGGTGTTCCGTGGTTTGCGCCGGGGCGCTGGGTGCGTGTGGCCGAGCCTTGGCTAGGGCCCACCCGTGACGGTTGCGGTGCCTGGGGGCTGGGCAATGGAGGCGGCACCGGGAAACTGGACATCGAGACCATGAAGCTGGCCTTGCAGGTCATTTTCAGCCCGGAAGAAGACGCCGATCGCCTGTCTGGCAGGGTGCCACAGCGGCCCTGGTATGCTCGCCATCTTGCACCTGGCCCGCGGCGTGACGGGTTGTAGCGCGGGTGCCCGGCATCGGATCTTCAGTGCCTGTGAGCGCGGGCTCACAGGCACTGAAGACAGCGTGACAAACTACCTCACCGTCATCAGCGCATCCGTGCCTGTCCACCCCCCGCCCAATGCCTTGTAAAGCGCAACACTGGCCTGCAGCCGCGCCTCACGCAGGCGTACCCGCTCGGCCTGTGCTGCAAACAGGCTGCGTTGCGCCTCCAGCACGCTGAGCAGGTCTTCGGCCCCGGCCCGATAGCGGTTTTCGGCCAGGTCGAACGCGCGCTGTGCCTGGCTAAGCGCCTCATTCTGCCAGCGAGTCTGGCGGTCCAGGCCGTCCACGCTGTTCAGTGCCTTCTCGACTTCGCCGAAGCTGGTTATCAGTACGCTGCGATACGCATCGAGCAACTCGTCCTGGCGAGCGATGGCGCGATCACGCGCAGCGCGCAAGGCGCCATTGTTGAAAATGGGGGCCGTCAGACCGGCACCGAGGTTGAACGCCGGGTTGTGCAGCAGGTCGATGGCCTTTCTGTCGCCGGTGGCCAGGCTGGCCGTCAGGCTTACCGTGGGGAACAGGGCTGCCCGTGCAACGCTGACATCCGCCTGAGCCGCTGCCAGGCGCGCCTCTGCGCTGGCAATGTCCGGGCGACGGGTCAACAGCTGGCTGGGAATGCCGGCGGCAATGCTCGGGCCGCGCAGTTGATCGAAAGGCTGATCGGCAAGCTCAAGTGCCTGCACCGGCACACCGAGCAGGGTTGCCAGGGTGATCTGCGCATCGCGGGCTTCTTGCTGGTAGAGCGGCAACTGTCGTTGCTGATTGGCCACCAGGCTCTCTTGTTGGGCCAGCTCCAGGGCAGTTGACGAGCCAGCCTGAAACCGCGTGCGCACCACATTGAGGATCTTGTCGGCGTTTTCCAGGTTGAGCGTGGCGATGTGGGCCTGCTCGCGAGCGGCGAGGGCTCGCAGATAGGTGTCGGCAACACTGCTCGTCAGGCTCAGCTCGAGGGTGTCACGGTCAAATGCAGTGGCTTGCAGGCCAAGCCGAGCACTGTCCTGCGCAGCGGCATTTGCGCCCCAGAAGTCCAGCTCGTAGCTGGCCGTCAGGGCCGTGTCGAAGTAGCGGTAAGTCCGTTTGCTGCTCGAGGTGTCCTGTTCGCTGTACCCTTGGCCTCGCAGCAGGCGCTGCTGATAGGCGTCGGCGCTGGCGTCCAGGCTCGGCAGCAGAGGGCCACCGGCAATGCGAAGGTCGGCCCGAGCCTGCCTGACCCTGGCCATGGCGGCGCGCAGGTCATGGCTGCCGTGGCGCGCCTGCTCGATGAGCTGGCTCAATTGAGCGCTGTTGAAGGTTGTCCACCACTGCGCCGAGGCAGCCGTGACCCCAGTCGGACCTTGCCAGCTGGCGGGCGCAACAATACCGCTGTCCAAGGGGGCGGGTGGGTGGCTGCAAGCGCCAAGCAGGGTCAGCAGCGGCAGCAGAAAAAGCGGGGTTCTGGTCATGGTCATTCACTGGTCAGAGCGGCGACAGGGTCGAGGGCGGCAGCCTTGCGCGCGGGCATGAAGCCGAAGATGACGCCGGTGGCTACCGAGCAGGCGAAAGCACCCACCATCGCCAGGGCGGAAAACGCCACGGCCACCTGGGCCAGGCTGAGTACCACACCGATCAGCAGCGCCAGGCACACGCCGATAAGGCCACCGGTGAGCGAAAGCACAACGGCCTCGGTCAGAAACTGGCGCAGGATGTCGCGCTGCCGGGCACCGGTGGCGATCCGTATACCGATCTCGCGGGTGCGTTCGCGCACGGTCATGAGCATCACGTTCATCACGCCGATTCCGCCCACCAGCAGCGAAATGGCGGCAATGGCCCCCAGCATCAGGGACAACCCGTTGCGCGTCGCGGCTTCGGCCTGGATCATCGCCGCGCTGTTGTCGATCTCAAAATCTTCGATGCCATTGTGCAGTCTCAGCATCAACTGGCGTATCGCCCGTTCGGCTTCATGCACCTGGGTGCTGTCGGCGGCGCCGATGATCACGTATTCCGGGTGCTGTGTGCCGGACAGCCGTATGGCAGTCGCTGAGTACGGCACTGCGATGCGCAGGTCGTTTCGCTGATTGGCGCCGCTGGAGCCTTTGCTGGCCAGCACGCCGATCACCTGGAAAGGCACGTTCTCGATGAGGATGTATTGGCCGATCGGGTCTTGGCCGTCCACGAACAGCTTTCTGCGCACTTCAGAGCCGATCACGGCCACGGCGGCAGCCGTAGCCAGGTCGTTGTCGGTGAAGAAACTGCCCTCGCTGACGGGCCAGCTCATCAGGGTCGGGAACACCGGCGTATAGCCGCCTATGGTCGATTCGAGATCGCGGTTGCCGAAGCGCACCTGCGCTTCCAGCGTCATGGCCGGCATGATGGATTTCACCTGGGGCAGCTCGGCCAGCGCCTGTACGTCGCTGAGGCGAACGTCGCCGGGTGGGGCGCGCGGAGCGGGAGAGGCGCCGTTCATGAACATGATGTTCGAGCCGAACGCGCCCATCTGGGCCATGACCTGGCGCTTGCTGCCTTCGCCCACCGCCAGCATCACGACCACTGACGCGACGCCGATGATGATCCCCAGCAGGGTCAGCGCGGTGCGTGTACGGTTGCTCCACATGACCCGCCAGGCGGCCTGCAGCGCGTCGCGGGTTTCGCCCAGCCAAGGGCTGCGCTGGGTGTCGGCCCGGGCCAGGCGATGGGCCAGATCATCTGCCTGCAGTGCGCCCTGGCGATCCTGTGGCGGCGCCTGACCGGCGCCACTGTCGCTGATCACTTCGCCGTCGCGGATCTCTATGATGCGCTGCGCACGAGCGGCCACATCGCGGTCATGGGTGATCAGAATCACCACATGGCCCTGCTCGGCCAGCTCATCCAGCAGGCGCATGACCTCGGTGCCACTGTGGCTGTCCAGCGCACCGGTGGGCTCGTCCGCGAGGATGATGTGGCCGCCGTTCATCAATGCCCGGGCGATGGATACCCGTTGTTGCTGGCCACCTGAAAGCTGGCGCGGGCGATTGCCGGTGCGCTCACCCAGGCCCAGGCGTTGCAGCAGGGCCCGGGCCCTTTCGGCGCGCGTGGCAGCGGTGGTCCCGGCGTAGATTGCCGGCATCTCCACGTTCTCTTGCGCCGAGGCGGAGGGGATCAGGTGGTAGCCCTGAAACACGAACCCGAACGCCTCGCGGCGCAACCAGGCCAGCTCGTCATTGTTCAGCCCGGCAACATCCTGGCCGGCGAAGCGATAGCGCCCGGCGCTCGGGCGATCGAGGCAACCCAGGATGTTCATCAGGGTCGACTTGCCGGAACCCGAGGTGCCGACGATGGCGATGAATTCTCCGGCATGGATCTTCAGGTCAATGCCGCGCAACACATCGACCTGAGGGCTGTCACCGCCACCGTAGGATTTACGGATGCCGACCAGTTCTATCAGCGGAGTGTTCATGTCAACCCTCGCTGCCGACAGGGCCGATCAGCAACTTGTCACCTTCATCAAGGCCCTCGAGTACCTGCACGCGCAGGCGGTCGCTGAGCCCGGTGCGTACCTGGCGCGTCTGGACTTCGCCCTTGCCGGTCAGCACGTGGGCAGTCTGCAGCCCCTCGCGCTGGCCGCGTCCCTGCAGTGCGGCGATGGGCACGGTCAATACGTCCTTGGCGGCTCCGGCGACGAAGAACACCTGTGCGGTCATGTCGGCCATCAGCGCATTGTCATCGTTGTCGACGTCCAGCAGCACGGTGTAGAGCACCACGCGCCCGGTCCCGTTGGCACTTGTACCGCTGGCGGCAACCGGGCTGCCGCCGCCTTGACTGAGCTGATCCAGCGGCTTGGGCGGGATTGGCAAAATTTGCCTGACGGTGCCGGTCCAGCGCCTGCCGCCACTGCCCAAGGTGGTGAAGTAGGCCTGCATGCCGGTCTTGACCTGGCCGATATCGGCTTCCGAGACTTCGGCCCAAACCGTCATCGGCGACAGCTTGGCGATCCGCAGGATCAGCGGGGTGCGCTGCTGTGCGTTCAAGGTCTGCCCCTCGCGTGCATCGACCGCCACCACCGTGCCGCCAATCGGGGCATAGATGCGCGTATAGCCAAGCTCGGCTTCTGCGCTGCGTAACGTGGCCTGTGCCTGGAGAATCTGTGCCTGGTACATGTCAATCCGCGCCTGGGTTGTCAGCACTTTCGCCTGGGCGGTTTGCACATCTTCCTCGCGCGTGGCGCCGTCGTTGGCCATCCGCTGCTGACGCCGCAACTGCTGCTCGGCCAGGACATGCTCGGCGCGTTGCTCCTTGACCTGCGCTTTCAGGGTTTCGATGGCATAGCGCTCGGCATCCAGCCGGGCCTGTTGCGTTGCGGGGTCGATTTCCACCAGCAACTGCCCTTGCTTGACGGTGTCCCCTACCTCGACATGCAAGGTACGGATCTGGCCGGAGGCCTGCGCGCCGACATCGACGTACTGGCGGGGTTGCAAGGTGCCCAGAGCGGTGACGCTGGCTTCGATGTTGCCACGGCTGACGCTGACGAAAGGCCGCTTATCGGCTTCGCCGGGCAACAATTGCCAGGCTGCGAGTGCGGCCAGCGGGATCAGGCAAAGCACGAGTGTGACGGCGCGACGAGTAAGGCGTTGAGGGATCATGCAGTATTCCGACCATGAGAGGGCCGCTGTCACCAAGGAGCAGCTAGGGAGGCTGCCGATTAAACGAAAGCGCCAAGGACGGATTTAGCGGGAAGCGCCCGTTGCGGGCGGGGGAAATGTAACAGCGTCTTTAAACTTGATGAGAATTATTATAGTTTAAGCGTCGGCAATGCCATTACTTGGCCTGCACTGCAGTCATATCATCATCGGAAAACAGGGAAAGCGCTTCGATGCCGTCTTCGGGTGTACTGCTCGAGCAATACTATCGTGAACTGGTCGGGTACCTTCGTTCGCGTCTCGGCAGCCGCCATGCTGCCGAGGATATCGCTCAGGAGGCCTATCTGCGGATACTCGAGCGGTGTGACGACACGCAGATCTCCCATCCGCGCGCTTTCCTTTATCGCACGGCCCTGAACCTGGTCACCGATGGCCATCGGCGCAGCAAGGTCCGCCGCGCCGAGCCTTTGGAAGTACTGGAGACCGACGAGCGGTTCTTTGTCGCGCCCGTGCACGGTGTCTGTCGGCAGGAAGAGCGCCTGGCGTTGCTGCAACGTGCGGTGGCCGAATTGAGCGAAACCTGCCGGCAGTGCTTTTTGCTCCGCAAGCTCGAAGGCCTGTCGCATGGCGAGATCGCCACGCGGCTGGGTTTGTCCAAGGCCACGGTGGAAAAACACATCGTCAACGCCATGAAACATTGCCGCCTGCGCATGCGCGAGTGGGCCGAGGCCTGAGCGCACGCGCGGCTGCGCGGCGCGGGTTGCGTTCGCATCAGTTGCCTGACGGTGCACCGAATGTCAGGGCGCCCTTCATCATTGTCGAATGGAAAGGGTAGGAGCAGAAGAACGCGTACGCCTGGCCGGCCTGCAGCACGCGGGTGTCGAAGGTGACCGAATCCTTTTCGCCGCCACCGATTAACCGGGTATGGGCGAGCACGCGCTGGTCGCCCGGCTGGATATAGTCATCGGCTTCACCGGCTGCAGCGCCATCGGTGGTCACGCCTTTTATGTCTTCCTTTTTGGCTAGCACCCAGTTGTGGCCCATGATGTTCCTGGGCATCGTGCCGGTGTGCTGCAGGTTCACCGTGAAGCGTTGGCAGGACTGCGGCACGGTGATCGTCTTCAGGTCGTAGGTCATCTGGTCGGTACTGCGAATGTCCACGGAGCAGGGCTCGGCGGACCATGCGACGCTGGAAAGGCTCAGGGCGAAAAAGGCGAGGGCAGGGCGAAACATCTGGGTACTCCGAAAATGTAAGAGGCAATGCCTTGGGGCATGCGCCTTTTTTATACGAAGCCCGGACGTCAGGGTTTAGGGCGGGCGCTAGCCGCTCGCTTTGCCGGGGGGAGCACGGGTGGTAATCCTGCTTGCCGGGTTAAAGGCAAATGCAAATTCCGTCAGTCAATCACTTGATTTATGCGGGTTTACCGACTTCTATCAAAGAAGACCGCTGCCAGGCGTGACCTTGGCAGTAGCCGTTACTGGCGCAGTACGGTCATGGAGCGTACCCATTACCCAACTGCCCAGGTCCCACCATGGCAAACAAGACCCTGCGCATCCTCATCGCCGACGCCCACCCATGCCAGCGGCTGCAGCTGGAACGGTTGCTCAATGGCCTGGGCTATTACCGGATAGCCCCCGTGGAGAGCTTCGAGGAGCTGCAGCGCCTGGTGCATTGCGCCTTGCAGCCCTTTCATCTGTTGCTGGGCAATATCGAGCTGGCAAACCATGCAGGGGTTGAACTTGAGCGCTTCTGCCGGGTCAGCACGCAAATCCAGCACGCCCTGCTTTACCACTCCAGTCAATTGAGGGTGCCTTCAGTACCGGCGACCGAACGCCAGGCGGTCAGCCTGAGCCTGCCGCACGTGCCAGATAACGAGGCGCTGGAGTCGTTCATGGCGATCATCGACGCGCCACTGCTGGTCGGCAAATTGCCGCTGCCGAGTGGCATGCCGGCTGCTACGGTGCGGCCACGGCCGCGGGCCAACTTCGCGCACACGGTGTTCAACCGCTAGCGGCGCAGCGGGCAGGGCAACGGGGCCGCTATTTGTTATCCTCTTGCCCTTTGCCGATTTGCGGACCCTGCCATGACTGCCATCGATACCGCTCGCCCGCCCCGGTTCAGCCGCGGCGATCACCGGACCTTGGGCCTGGCTGCGTTGGGCGGCGCGCTGGAAATCTACGACTTCATCATTTTCGTGTTCTTTGCGCTTACCCTCAGCCAGTTGTTCTTCCCGCCCGAAATGCCGGAGTGGCTGCGCCTGCTGCAAAGCTTCGGCATCTTCGTCACCGGGTACCTGGCGCGGCCGCTGGGCGGCATCCTGATGGCGCACTTCGCGGACCACCTGGGGCGCAAGCGGGTCTTCAGCCTGAGTATTCTGATGATGGCCTTGCCATGCCTGTTGATCGGGGTAATGCCGACCTATGCCGACATCGGTTATGCCGCGCCGCTGATCCTGCTGGCCTTGCGCATCCTGCAGGGCGCGGCGGTGGGGGGCGAAGTGCCGAGTGCCTGGACCTTCGTCGCCGAACATGCGCCCATCGGGCGGCGCGGTTACGCCTTGGGCTTCCTGCAGGCCGGGCTGACCTTCGGCTACCTGCTGGGGGCGCTGACCGCGACCTTGCTGGCGCAAGTGTTCACACCGCAGGAGATCCTCGACTACGCCTGGCGCTACCCGTTCCTGCTCGGTGGGGTGTTTGGTGTGATTGGCGTGTGGCTGCGCCGCTGGCTCAGCGAAACGCCGGTGTTCCTGGCCCTGCGCGCGCGCCAGGAGCAACCGGTGAAGTTCCCGCTGCGAAGGGTACTGGGCGAACACCGCCGGGCGCTGATCCCGGCGGCGTTACTGACCTGTGTGCTGACTTCTGCCGTGGTGGTGCTGGTGGTAATCACCCCAACGGTGATGCAGCAGCGCTTCGGCATGAGCGCCGGGCACACCTTTGCCCTCAGCAGCGTGGGGATTGTCTTCCTCAATATCGGCTGCGTGCTGGCCGGCTTGCTGGTTGACCGCGTGGGCGCCTGGCGCGCGCTGATGCTCTACAGCGTGCTGCTGCCGCTGGGCATTGGCACGTTGTACGCCAGCCTGAATGGGCAGTGGGGCATGACCTGGCTGGCCTACGCGTTGGCGGGTTTGAGTTGCGGTGTGGTGGGGGTGGTGCCGTCGGTGATGGTCGGGCTGTTCCCGGCCGAGATCCGGGTGTCGGGCATTTCCTTCACCTACAACGTGGCCTACGCACTGTGGGCCAGTACCACGCCGCTGGCGCTGATCGCGCTGATGCCGTGGAGCCCGTGGGTGTGTGTCGGGTTTTGTCTGATCATGGGTATGGTTGGGTTGCTGACGGCCCTGTATTTCGGGCGCCGTGAGCCATTGGCGTTTGCGGCAGAGCCGATGGCGATCATGTGTGGTGACAAATGATCGGGTAACGCGCATGGGGCCTTGAGTCATCCTTCCGGGCGGGGGTTATTGGAATAACCTATTGGCCAAATTTAACCTGGAAGGTTAATTTCTCATGGAAAAGAGAACGCCTCACTGTCCGTTGGAAAGGGTAAAAGTCTTGGCTGCTGCAAGGCGCATCAGCCCTACAGGCGCTGCACTGAGAGGCGCCAGAGCCCTGGGAATGGATTATCCGGGCATGCTTGAAGTGATCTCCTGTTTGGAGCGTACTGATTTCTACAAGAGCATGACCAGCCATATGGATCACCGCGTTTGGCAGGACGTCTATCGTCCGCTTACAGCATTTGGGTACGTTTATCTGAAAGTGTCCGTGGTAGACGACGTGCTCATCGTGTCTTTCAAGGAGTTGTAACCATGAGATGTCCAGTATGCGGCGGTGCGGAGCTTGCACCTGATGTTCAGGGGATGCCCTATAGCTATAAAGGAGAGGCGACCGTCATCCCTGACGTAAGTGGCGATTACTGTTGCGCCTGTGGTGAATGTGTACTTAGCCACGATGAAGCCATGCGTGTCAGTAACCTGATGACGGCATTCGAGCGTCAAGTCAACGCAGCTGTTGTGGATCCTTCCTTCATTGCTTCAATCCGCCGTAAGTTCGACCTCGACCAGCGTGAAGCGGGGGAAATTTTCGGGGGTGGCGTCAACGCGTTCTCCCGTTATGAAAACGGCAAGACCACACCACCCGTGGCGTTGGTGAAACTGCTCAAGCTGCTGGATCGCCATCCAGAACTCTTCGAGGAAGTGCGTACTGCCTGATTTTGGCACGTAACAAAAAGCCCCCGGCTCATGAGAACCGGGGGCTTTTTGTTACGGCAAGGGCAGGGCCTTACATGTTCGGGTAGTTCGGCCCGCCAGCGCCTTCAGGGGTAACCCAGGTGATGTTCTGGGCCGGGTCCTTGATGTCGCAGGTCTTGCAGTGCACGCAGTTCTGCGCGTTGATCTGGAAGCGCTTGTTGCCGTCTTCCTGGGTGACCACTTCGTACACGCCCGCCGGGCAGTAGCGCTGGGCCGGCTCGTCGTACAGCGGCAGGTTGCTGGCGATCGGGATGCTCGGGTCGGTCAGCTTCAGGTGGCAGGGCTGTTCCTCTTCGTGGTTGGTGCTGGAGAGGAATACCGAGCTGAGCTTGTCGAAGCTGAGCTTGCCGTCCGGTTTCGGGTAGTCGATCTTTTTCGAGTCGGCGGCCAGCTTGAGGCAGGCGTAGTCCGGCTTGGTATCGTGCAGGGTGAACGGCAGCTTGCCGCCGAACCAGTTCTGGTCCACATAGTTGAACGCGGCGCCCAGCAGCGGGCCGAACTTGTGCATGGCAGGGCCGAAGTTGCGGCTGGCGAACAGTTCTTCGTGCAGCCAGCTGGCCTTGAAGGCGCTGACGTAGCTGTTCAGCTGGTCACCGCCTTCGCTGCCGGCGATCAGGGCGTCCGCCACCGCTTCGGCGGCGAGCATGCCGGACTTCATGGCGGTGTGGCTGCCCTTGATCTTGGCCACGTTCATGGTGCCCAGGTCGCAACCGATCAGTGCGCCACCCTTGAAGACCATTTTCGGCAGCGAGTTGATACCGCCCTTGGCCAAGGCACGGGCACCGTAGCTGATGCGCTTGCCGCCTTCGAGGTACTGGCTGATCACCGGGTGGTGCTTGAGGCGCTGGAATTCGTCGAATGGCGACAGGTACGGGTTGGCGTAGGACAGGTCGACGATCAGGCCAACCACCACCTGGTTGTTTTCCAGGTGATAGAGGAACGATCCACCGGTGTTGTCCTTGGCGACCACATCCAGCGGCCAGCCGGCGGTGTGAACCACCAGGCCCTGCTCGTGTTTGGCCGGGTCGATCTCCCAGATTTCCTTCAGGCCGATGCCGTAGTGCTGGACGTCGGACTCGCTGTCGAGGTTGAAGCGCTTGATCAGCTGCTTGCCGATATGGCCGCGGCAGCCTTCGGCAAACAGGGTGTACTTGGCGCGCAGTTCCATGCCCGGGGTGTACAGGCCGTCCTTCGGGTTGCCTTCGCGGTCGACACCCAGGTCGCCGGTGACGATGCCGCGGACTACGCCGTTGTCGTCGAACAGCGCTTCCTGGGCGGCGAAGCCCGGGTAGATTTCCACGCCCAGGTTCTCGGCCTGCTGGGCCAGCCAGCGGCACAGGTTGCCCAGCGAGATGATGTAGTTGCCATGGTTGTGCATGGTTTTGGGCACGAACAGGTCAGGCACCTTGGTGGCGCTGCCGGCATCCTTGAGCACATAGATGTCGTCGCGCTTCACTTCGGTATTGAGCGGTGCGCCGAGTGCTTTCCAGTCCGGGAACAGTTCGTTCAGGGCGCGGGGTTCGAACACCGCGCCAGAGAGGATGTGGGCGCCGACTTCAGAGCCTTTTTCCACCACGCAGACGCTGATTTCGCTACCGGCTTCGGCGGCCTTCTGCTTCAGGCGGCAGGCGGCGGACAGGCCTGCCGGGCCGGCGCCGACGATGACCACGTCGAATTCCATGTATTCGCGTTCCACTGGTTCTCTCCTACTCATCAAGGCTCGTGCTGTTGCTTTGTCTTATTGGGTGCTTGCGCGCAGTGGCTCATCACGGGAGCGGAACTGTAGCTGCGCAAATGACGGACTACACCGTTTTGTCTTGGCCGCGCATTATATCTACACCACTTGGCAGGTCCAATACAAACGTTTGTTTGAATTTGCCGCAGGCCAGTAAAATCACAGGAACGCGGCTGGAGGGTGACCGATTTGCCGTATTGACCGGATGGGGTGTTACGGTCAAGATACGAGCGGTTTTACGTTCGCCGTAGGCTTGCAGCCGGGCGCAGGTACACCTCTAAAGACCAGGTGTGGAGCAGGGTTTTGCGGCCTTTGGCCGGTTTGTAGTGGAGTTTACACGCCACGACAGAAAATGACCCGTGAGTATTTGTCTCAGGAGTCCGGACAAGACTGTTCGGTCACTGTGAAGTTTGCTCGCTCCGGTACGTTTTTAGAGGTGCCCTTGTACCCACGCGCATCGCCGGGCTCAGCCCCAGGCGACTATCTATTCACCGGAGAGTAACGAGGAATCCATGAAGGTTCTTGTAGCTGTCAAACGAGTGGTCGACTACAACGTCAAGGTTCGCGTCAAGGCGGACAACTCCGGCGTCGACCTTGCTAACGTCAAGATGTCCATGAACCCCTTCTGCGAAATCGCCGTGGAAGAGGCCGTACGCCTGAAGGAAAAAGGCGTTGCGACCGAGATCGTCGTCGTTTCCGTCGGCCCGACCACCGCCCAGGAGCAGCTGCGTACTGCGCTGGCCCTGGGTGCCGACCGTGCCATCC
>NZ_JBNRIK010000037.1:17518-45364 GCF_053557975.1 Pseudomonas sp. XP2 | reverse complement strand
AGTGTGGGAGCGGGTTTACCCGCGAAGAGGCCAGCACAGGCAACACCATCAACTGGGCAGCTTCGCTCAGGATCAACTTGCCATTCTTGTCCAGAGGAATGGTCGCCCCTGGCTCGCGGTCCATCTTCACCTTGCCTACCTGATCACCGATGGAGTAGGTCACGTTGTAACCCACCACCTTCTCGCTGATGTCGTTGACCGTGTTGCAGCGTGTTTGTGTGGTGGTATAGGTGTCACGCTGCTGCATGCCTTCTTGAACCTTGTTACCGGCATAACCACCACCGACCGCACCGGCCACGGTAGCGATCTTCTTGCCGGTGCCGCCGCCAATCTGATTGCCCAGCAAACCACCCGCCAGCGCACCGACCACGGTACCGGCAATCTGGTGCTGGTCCTTGACCGGCGCCTGACGCGTCACGGCCACGTCCTTGCACACTTCACGCGGGGTTTTCACCTGCTGCTTGATCGGCTGGACGTCCGTCACCTGGGCGACTTCGGGGCCTTTGTTCACCAAGCTGTAGGTCGCCACAGCACCTCCGGCAGTTACACCGACAGCACCCAGCACCGCACCCACCAGCATTGATTTGTTCACGTGAACCTCCTGATCGTACCAGCGGGTCTCAACCCGCGCTTCTCCCAGCCTTGGAGCAAAAAAAAAGGCGCGAGTTCAACACTCGCGCCTTTTTGCTCGCCGTACGGCGTAGGGACGGGGCCTTATGGGCGCTCGTCCACACCTTCAGCCTTGACTGGAGGGATCAGGTCTTCGCTGTTCAGGTTCAGCCAGATCAGTACCACGTTGGCGATGTAGATCGACGAGTAGGTACCGGCCATGACACCGATGAACAGGGCCAGCGAGAAGCCGAACAGGTTGTCGCCACCGAAGAACAGCAGCGCGGCAATGGCCAGCAAGGTCGAAACCGAAGTGGCGATGGTGCGCAGCAGTGTCTGGGTGGTCGAAACGTTGATGTTCTCGATCAGCGAGGCCTTGCGCATGACGCGGAAGTTCTCACGCACCCGGTCGAACACGACGATGGTATCGTTCAGCGAGTAGCCGATGATCGCCAGCACCGCCGCCAGCACCGTCAGGTCGAAGGTAATCTGGAAGAACGACAGGATACCCAGGGTAACCACCACGTCGTGGATCAGCGAAACGATCGCACCCACGGCGAACTTCCACTGGAAGCGGAAGGCCAGGTAGATAAGGATGCCGCCCAAGGCCATGAGCATGCCCATGCCGCCCTGGTCGCGCAGCTCTTCACCCACCTGCGGGCCTACGAACTCGACACGCTTGAGGGTAGCCGGGTTGTCGCCGCCGGCCTTCTGCAAGGCAGCGGCCACCTTGTTACCCAGCTGCGGGTCGTCGCCCGGCATACGCACCAGCAGGTCGGTGGTAGCGCCAAAGCTCTGCACCACGGCCTCGTGGAAGCCGGAATCGACCAGCTCGGCACGCACCGCCTTGAGGTCGGCCGGGCGCTCGTAAGTCAGCTCGATCAGCGTACCACCGGTGAAGTCCAGGCCAAAGTTGAGACCCTTCTGCCACCAGCTGAACAGCGCCAGTACGGTGAGGAGCACGGTAATGGCGAACGCAACATTGCGCACGCCCATGAAGTTGATGGTTTTCATCGCAGCTCCCTCAAACCCACAGCTTCTTGATGTCACGCCCGCCGCAGGTCAGGTTGACCATTGCACGGGTCACCATGACGGCGGTGAACATCGAGGTGAAAATCCCGAGGGACATGGTAACCGCAAAGCCTTTGACCGGGCCGGTACCCATGGCGAACAGGATGCCGCCGACCAGCAGGCTGGTCAGGTTGGCGTCGATGATCGCGGTGTAGGCGCGGTTGAAGCCTTCGTGGATGGCGCGCTGCACCGACATGCCGGCTTTCAGCTCTTCGCGGATACGCGAGAAGATCAGCACGTTGGCGTCCACCGCCATACCCATGGTCAACACGATACCGGCAATACCCGGCAGCGTCAGGGTAGCGCCCAGCAGCGACATCAGCGCCAGCAGCAATACCATGTTGCCCGCCAGGGCGATGGTGGCAATGACGCCAAAGCCGCGGTAGATGGCGATGATGAACAGCGAGACGAACAGCATGCCCCACAGCGAAGCATCGATACCCTTGGTGATGTTGTCGGCACCCAGGCTTGGGCCAATGGTACGTTCTTCGGCGAAGTACATCGGCGCGGCCAGACCACCGGCACGCAGCAGCAGGGCCAGCTCGGACGATTCGCCCTGGCCATTCAGGCCAGTAATGCGGAACTGGCTGCCCAGCGGCGACTGGATGGTCGCCAGGCTGATGATCTTCTTCTCTTCCACGAAGCTTTGTACGGCAACGTCTTTCTCGACGCCGTCGACGGTCTGCTTCACATAGCGGGTCACCGGCTTCTGCTCGATGAAGATCACCGCCATGCTGCGGCCAACGTTGCTACGGGTAGCACGGCTCATCAGCTCGCCACCGTGGCCATCCAGGCGGATGTTCACTTGTGGGCGGCCGTGCTCGTCAAAGCTGGCCTGGGCGTCGGTTACCTGGTCACCGGTGATGATCAGGCCGCGCTCGACCGGGGCAGAACGGCCGCCTTCACGGAATTCGAACACTTCGGTCGTGGCCTTGGACGCACCCGGCTCGGCACCAAAGCGGAACTCCAGGTTGGCGGTTTTACCGAGGATACGCTTGGCTTCGGCAGTGTCCTGCACGCCTGGCAGCTCGACCACGATACGGTTGGCGCCCTGGCGCTGTACCAGGGGTTCAGCCACGCCCAGCTCGTTGACACGGTTGCGGACGGTGGTGAGGTTCTGCTTGATCGAGTATTCGCGGATCTCGGCAACTTTTGCCTGAGTCAGCGCCAGACGCAGCACGGCGAGGTCGTTGCGCTCGGTGGTGGTCAGGTCAAAATCATTGAAATTCTTGCGGATCAGGGCACGTGCCTGTTCGCGGGTTGCATCGTCAGCAAAGCCCAGCATGATGCCGCCATCCTGCTGGGGCAGGCTGCGGTAGCGGACGCGCTCTTTACGCAGCAAGGTCTTGACCTCGCCTTCGTAGACTTTCATGCGGGCCATCATGGCCTTGTCCATGTCCACTTCCAGCAGGAAGTGCACACCACCGGACAGGTCCAGGCCCAGTTTCATCGGGCTCGCACCCAGGTTGCGCAGCCATTGCGGGGTAGTCTGGGCCAGGTTCAGGGCCACGACATAATCATCGCCCAGTGCCTTGCGCACGACATCCTTGGCTGGCAGCTGGTCTTCCTGGTTGGTCAGGCGAATCAGCCCGCTGCCCTTCTCACCCAGGCTCGCGCCCTTGACGGCGATCTTGGCATCGAGCAGCGCCTTGCTGACGCGATCGAGGTCGGCCTGGTTTACCTGCAGCGCCGAACTGGCACCGCTGATCTGCACCGCCGGGTCATCCGGGTAGAGGTTAGGAGCGGAATAAATGAAACCGACCACCAGTACCAGCACGATCAGTGCATATTTCCACAGAGGGTATTTGTTCAGCATCACGCCGCCCGTTCAAGACGCGGGGCGCGTTGCGCGCCCCGACTGGAAAATAAAACCGGTAACTCAGATAGCCTTGAGCGTACCTTTTGGCAGGGTGGCCGCGATGGCGCCCTTCTGGAACTTCAGCTCGACAGTGTCGGAGACTTCCAGCACCACGAAATCATCGGAAACCTTGACGATCTTGCCGGCGATGCCGCCGTTGGTGACAACTTCGTCACCTTTCTGCAAGTTGCCGAGCAGGTTCTTCTGCTCTTTGGCGCGCTTGGCCTGAGGGCGCCAGATCATCAGGTAGAAGATGACCAGGAAACCGACCAGGAAAATCCACTCGAAGCCGGTACCGGCTGGGCCAGCGGCAGGTGCTGCAGCGTCCGCGTATGCGGCGGGGATGAAGAAGCTCATTGGGCACTCCTAATGTAATTTTCTAATAATGGATGCAGACAGTCAGTCCAAAGGCGGTACAGGAAGCCCGCGCTTGGCGTAGAAGGCGTCGACAAAGGCGGCCAATTTACCCTGTTGAATAGCCTCGCGTAAACCGGCCATCAAGCGCTGGTAATGGCGCAAGTTGTGGATGGTATTCAGCATGCTGCTCAGCATTTCGCCGCACTTGTCCAGGTGATGGAGATAGGCACGGGAGAAGTTGGTGCAGGTATAGCAGTCACAGGTCGGATCCAGCGGCGATTCATCATGGCGATGGAACGCATTGCGGATCTTGATCACCCCTGTATCGACAAACAGATGGCCGTTACGTGCGTTACGCGTAGGCATCACGCAGTCGAACATGTCGACGCCGCGGCGCACACCCTCAACGAGATCTTCCGGTTTGCCTACCCCCATAAGGTAACGAGGTTTGTCAGCAGGCATCATGCCCGGCAGGTAATCCAGCACCTTGATCATTTCGTGCTTGGGTTCGCCCACCGACAGGCCGCCGATGGCCAGGCCGTCGAAGCCGATGTTTTCCAGGCCTTCCAGCGAGCGCATGCGCAAGTCCTGGTACATGCCACCCTGGACGATGCCAAACAGCGCCGCCGTGTTGTCGGCGTGGGCGTTCTTCGAACGCTGGGCCCAGCGCAGCGACAGTTCCATGGAAGTACGTGCCACGTCGTGCTCGGCCGGGTACGGGGTGCACTCGTCGAAGATCATCACCACGTCCGAGCCCAGGTCACGTTGCACCTGCATCGACTCTTCAGGGCCCATGAACACCTTCGAGCCATCGACCGGCGAGGCAAAGGTCACGCCCTCTTCCTTGATCTTGCGCATGGCGCCCAGGCTGAACACCTGGAAGCCACCGGAGTCGGTGAGGATCGGGCCTTTCCACTGCATGAAGTCGTGCAGGCCGTTGTGCTTCTTGATCACCTCGGTGCCCGGGCGCAGCCACAGGTGGAAGGTGTTGCCCAGGATCATCTCGGCGCCAATGGCCTCGATATCGCGTGGCAGCATGCCCTTGACCGTGCCATAGGTGCCCACCGGCATGAACGCCGGGGTTTCCACCGTGCCACGTGGGAAGGTGATGCGACCACGACGGGCCTTGCCGTCGGTAGCCAGCAGTTCGAAGGACATTCGACAGGTGCGACTCATGCTTGATCCTCGGGGCCGCGTGGCGCCGGATTGCGGGTGATGAACATGGCATCACCGTAACTGAAGAAGCGGTACCCGTGCTCGACCGCCGCCGCATAGGCGGCCATGGTCTCGGGGTAACCGGCGAAGGCCGAGACCAGCATCAGCAGCGTGGACTCCGGCAGGTGGAAGTTGGTGACCAGGGCATCGACCACATGGAACGGTCGGCCCGGGTAGATGAAGATGTCGGTGTCGCCGCTGAAGGCCTTGAGCACGCCATCGCGCGCCGCGCTCTCCAGCGAACGCACGCTGGTGGTGCCGACCGCGACCACCCGGCCGCCACGTGCGCGGCAGGCCTCGATGGCATCGACCACATCCTGGCCCACTTCGAGCCATTCTTTGTGCATGTGGTGGTCTTCGATCTTGTCGACCCGCACCGGCTGGAACGTGCCCGCGCCCACGTGCAGGGTAACGTAAGCCCGCTCCACACCTTTGGCAGCAATCTTTTCCAACAGCGCTTCGTCAAAGTGCAGGCCCGCAGTGGGCGCGGCAACCGCACCGGCGCGCTGGGCGTACACGGTCTGGTAGCGCTCACGGTCGGCGCCCTCGTCGGGGCGGTCGATGTAGGGCGGCAGCGGCATATGGCCGACGCGGTCGAGCAGTGGCAGCACCTCTTCGGTGAAGCGCAGCTCGAACAGCGTGTCATGGCGCGCGACCATTTCGGCCTCGCCACCGCCATCAATGAGGATGACTGCGCCTTCTTTCGGCGCCTTGCTGGCACGCACATGGGCCAGCACCCGGTGGCTGTCGAGCACGCGCTCGACCAGCACTTCCAGCTTGCCGCCAGAGGCTTTCTGGCCAAACAGGCGCGCCGGGATCACCCGGGTGTTGTTGAACACCATCAGGTCGCCGGGGCGCAGGTATTCGAGCAGGTCGGGGAATTGCCGGTGCGCCAGCGCGCCGGTCGGCCCATCGAGTACCAGCAGACGGCTGCCATGGCGCTCGGCCAACGGGTGGCGGGCGATCAGGGAATCAGGGAGTTCGAAGGAAAAATCGGCGACGCGCATGATGATGTTCGGTTCGGCAGGGCCGGGAAGTTTAGCCCAATGTGTGAAAATTGACCATGAAAGCCGATTGACCGACTAGCGGCAGCTCTCTATACTGCGCGCCACACGCCCTGATGGCGGAATTGGTAGACGCGGCGGATTCAAAATCCGTTTTCGAAAGGAGTGGGAGTTCGAGTCTCCCTCGGGGCACCATCACATAGTTCCAAGCGGTCCCTACCAGACCCGGAACACCAGAGAAACCGGCCACTTGGCCGGTTTTTTTGTGCCCATCGTTCCCAGTGATTCCCTTGAAAGCCCGCAAGTATGTGAGTAGATTTGTGAGTAGGACGAGTTCGGTCCAGAATCCTACTCACACACCGACCGCAATCCAGCGCGGTTCGGCACTGCAAGGGAATAGCCGTGGCGCTCACAGATACCGCCATCCGCACCGCCAAACCCCGCGACAAGCTCTATCGCCTCGCTGACGCCCAAGGCCTTTGCCTTGAGGTGACGACCGCTGGCGGGAAGCTATGGCGCCTTCGCTACCGATTCGAGGGCAAGGCCAAGATGCTGGGCCTGGGCGCCTATCCCGCAGTGACACTTGCCCAGGCACGCGAGCGCCGGGATGCCGCGCGAAAATTGCTGGCCCAGGACATAGACCCAAGCGCACATAAACAGCAGGAAAAGGCCGCTGCTGCTGCCCTGGTGCTGACGTTCGAAGTTCTGGCGCGGGAATGGTACGACTACAACCAGCCACGATGGGCGCCAGCCACCGCATCGAAAGCGCTGCAGTATCTGGAGTCGGACATATTCCCGGTGATTGGCAAACGGCCCGCTGCTGAGGTGCAACGCCCTGAGCTGGTCGACCTGGTGCGAAAGATCGAGCGGCGCGAGGCATTTAACGTCGCCCGTAAGGTTCGCCAGTGGCTGAGCCAGATATTTCGTTTCGGCTTAGCCAAGGGCGTGGTACCCGGCAACCCCGCCACCGATCTGGACGTGGTAGCCGCGCACGCCCCGCGCACTCGCCACCATCCGCACGTATCAGAAGGCGAACTGCCCGAGCTGCTGGAGAAACTGGACGCGGCCCAGTGCGATATCACCAGCAAGATCGCCATTCGCCTGCTACTGCTGACAGCAGTGCGACCCGGTGAGCTGCGGCTGGCACCCTGGGACGAGTTCGACCTGGAGTCAGCTACCTGGACGATCCCTGCAGCACGGATGAAGGCACGGCGCCCTCACATCGTCCCGCTCCCACGTCAGGCCGTGGTTCTGCTGCGTGCCCTGCATGAGCTGACCGGCTCCTATCCCCTCGCCTTCCCTGGCCGCAATGATCGGTCTAGGCCAATGAGCGAGAACACAGTGAACAAGGCGCTTTCCACCATGGGATACGACGGGCGCCAGACTGGCCACGGTTTCCGTCATCTATTGAGCACAAGCCTGAATACCCGAGGCTACAACCGCGACTGGATCGAGCGGCAGCTGGCCCATGGCGATCAAGACTCGATCCGCGACACGTACAACCATGCACACTACCTGGATCAACGCCGCGCGATGATGCAGGCATGGGCCGACGTGATCGACGCACTGTGCGCGGGAGCCAACGTTATCAGCATAGGCCGATCAGCCTAAACTTTGGACGAGGTATCAGACATGGCTAAGATTGACACCGTAAAAGATTTACCGACCTGGTTCGATCTGAACAACTACAAGGCGGTATCTGAGTTTTCGGCAAAAGATTGGTTGTTTCACATTCAGTTACGAGCAACCATGCTCCCAATGCTGCCCATGCTCAAGCTTGATTATTTGTCGGCCATACCAAAGCTTCAAGAGCTTCGAAAATCCGGTTCTACGGAAGCTATGTACATTCTCGACATGGTGGACGTCCTCAATCAAGTTCGCGATACCCCCATCGATTGCTACCTGCCTGGTAACTTCTATTGGGATGCAGCACGCTTTGCTATTTCCAATGACGGCCTTGCCGATCAACGGTCCATAAAGCCGCTCACGCTTTACGACATGCTGCGCCAAAAAACATCTGATCAATTTTCCGTTGAAGACGGAGATGCGGATAGTTCAACCCTAACCCTATGGGACTACCTTGAAAATGGGGAACTATCTGCATATCCAGAAGCGGAGATTGACTTAGATTCAGATGAGGAAGGCCAAGGCCTCACATTGACGGAGCTGCTTTCCAGGGAAGACAATTACGATCTTTTCTCACGCACACCACATATCGAGATAAAACTCGATAGGAAAATTAACGAGAAGTGGCATAACCCCGCAATCACCGTCGATCTTAACGCACCGGACGCTGCCATTCTTAAATCATTCAAAGAATGGCTGAAAAGAGAAAGAACCAATTCCCCGGAAGGTGCAGGCACCCCAAAAAAACCAGCATTTGACTGGTGGGGTGATTACGGTTTGTTGCCTTACCTAGACCTTTACTTTTGGTCTTTGGAGACTGACAACCACATCCCGGACCGGGTGATGGCAAATGCAATCTCCGCTGATACGTTCGGCGAAGACCGTCTGCGGAAAACCGTGAAACCACTGGCTTCGGACCTAAATTCGTTGATCGACGGTTTGAAACCTTTTGCTGCGGAAGATTTTGGCTAATCAAAAGATCCGGAATAAATTCACTTCCAATAAATTCCGGAACATTTTGATGGTCAGTATTTGGATCGAAAACTAGTTTGATTACCTATTAAATCCATAGCCATCCAACCATGCCCAAGGAGGCGCAGACGATGGCTACTCTTACCAACACCACCCCGCCCGCTCGCCGCTTCATCAAGCGCCTGGACGTTGAGTCGATCACCGGCCTGTCCTGCACCGAGATTTACCGCCGTATCGCCGCTGGCGCTTTCCCTAAACAAGTCACGCTCGGCCCGAAGTGCGTCGTGTGGATCGAGGCAGAGATTTACGCCTGGTGTGATGAGCAGATCGCAGCCAGCCGTGGCGAGGTGGCATGATGACCTACCCGGCCTCCACTGATTCCCTTTCTCCTTACTCGTGCCCAAATTTCTCACTCGTGCCCACGCACAGGGATGGGCACGAGTGCAAAAAATGGGCACGAGTAGGACTTGCACCCATTCGGCGCTCGCTGTATCGTCCATCTGTCGCTGCAAATTCAGCGACCGGGTTTGGCGACCCGATTACTGTTAGGCGCACAAGCGCCCCCTTGATGATTGCAGGCGCTTTTTTTGTGCCCGCACATCCTGTTTATGGCGGCTGTGCGCGGGAGACCTTCGGGTCTGCCGGGTGCCTAACGTCCCGGTTCGCCAACCTGCGCACAGCTGCCACCCTAAATCGTTTGGCGACGATCCGTGGCAGTTCCTCAACGTTAGGAGCTGAACCGATGAACACCCTCATTCCGTCCAAAATCCGTGCTCTTGCTCACCGCAACATGGCCCTCAGCGCCCTTCGCGCAAACTCGTCCCTGTCCGTCCGCTTGAAGCGCTACAACCACCACATGGATCAAGCCCGCGCACTGGAAGCCCAAGGAGGTGCGCAATGATCCGTGGTCCGAAGCAAACAATGCTGGAGCCGGCCGTTCTCGCCGATTTCGAATGCCACCACCAAAACCAGGCCAGGGAGGCGTTCAAAAAGCTCGAATGTATCCTTACGGCGATGATTATCCCGGCTCTTGGTCAGCAGCATCCGATCTCGAAAGACCTTTACGCGCAGCTCGACAACGTCAAACTCGGCTCGCAGAACTTTTGCTGGCGGCACCGGTACATCGGCTATAGCTACAGCGCGACCGACGTTGGGGGTGTGCAATGAGCTACTGGAACGATCTCCTGCCACGCCACGAAGCGCTGAAGAACATGACTCCCGGTCAGCTGCAAGCGACAGAGCAGGCAACTGAAACCTGTGTTTCCGTACTCGCGCACGGGATATCCGGCATTGGCCACCTGCTGGCTTGTACAGCATCGAACGACGACACCGGCCTGAACCCTGGGGCAGTAACTGATATAGGCTGGCTTCTCGAAAGCTTAGGCAGTCTCGTTGCTAACTTGTCTGACACAAGCGCTGCAGCAACTCTCCATTTGTCCGAAGTCAAACCCGGAGCATAACCATGAACATCCAAAACGGTGTACATGCGCCGATGGGATCGGCTTGCCTGGATAAAGTGCTTAACCGATTAGAAAAAGTTAAGTCTGCTGGCGCCGACAAGTGGAAAGCCTGCTGCCCCGCACACAATGACAAGCACCCCAGTTTGGCAATTAGCGAAACTTCGGACGGTGTCGTTTTGCTCAAATGCTGGGCGGGCTGCACAACAAAAGAGATTGTCTCGGCAATTGGTCTGGATTTGCGAGACTTGTTTCCCGGCGATAACCAACCGCGGCGCGGCCCAAGTAAGGCGGCAATTGAACATGAGCGCATGGTTTATCGACTCGGCCACCCTCTCCAGCGACAAGGGAAGTTGGAGGGAGACGACCTGGCGCGCTTCAACCTCGCCAAGCTGCGCCTGGGGGTCAAATGACTACAGATCGCTTTGCACAAGAATGGACCGAGCCTCTTAGCCCCATCAATCGTGAAAACGTAACGCCCCTATGGCGCGTCAATGCGGTTAAGGCGTCGACAATCAAGGCCGTTCCCATCCGCTGGCTGTGGCCCGGCTGGCTGGCCAAAGGAAAGCTGCACATCCTCGCCGGCGCTGGCGGTACCGGGAAGACCACGCTGCTGATCGGTCTGATCGCCACCATCACCACTGGTGGACGCTGGCCCGATGGCACCCGCTGTAGCGAGCCAGGTAATGCACTCATCTGGTCGAGTGAGGATGATCCAGCCGATACGCTGATCCCCCGCTTGACCGCTGCTGGCGCTGACATGAGCCGCGTCTACATCATCCAGGGGCTCACCAATGCCAGAGGCGACGCCGATCCATTCGACCCAGCCAACGACATTGTCCGTTTGCGTGAGACGGCCAGCGAGATTGGCGGTGTTTCGCTTCTGATGCTCGACCCCATCGTCAGCGCAGTGAAGGGCGACATGCACAAGGCCAATGACGTGCGTCGTGCGCTGCAAGGCGTAGTGGACTTCGCCGAGCAGAACCTTTGCGCCGTGGTGGGAATTTCCCACTTTGCCAAGGGTGGCGCTGGCTCGTCGCCTGCTGATCGGGTTATTGGCTCGCAAGCGTTCTCGGCGCTGGCCCGCACGGTACTAGTAGCTGCCAAGCAGGAAGACTCCGACCAACGCGTGCTGGCGCGAGCGAAGTCGAACATCGGCGCTGACGAGGGAGGTGTCTCCTACACCATCGAGCCATGCGCCATCGGAGATGGGATCGTAGCCACTCGCGTGGTGTGGGGCGCAGCCATCGAAGGTAGCGCCCGGGAGATCTTGGGAGAAGCGGAGGCATCCAGTGATGAGGAGGCACAAGACCTAGATGATCCCAGCGATTGCCTATATCGGATCTTAAAGGACAACCCCCTCGAAAGTAATGAAGCAAAAGCCCTGATGAGGCGCAATGGCTACACCGAAAAGCAGATTCGCCGGGCCAGGGAAAAGCTGTCTGTTATCACCGCCAGAACGGGTAACAAAAAGGATGTGAAGTCGTTCTGGTCATTACCCCAAGCGGGTGGCTCATTCGCGCCCTTTCAACCACTCGTGCCCTCAGAATCCCACTCGTGCCCATCCTCTGGCGTGGGCACGAGTAACGAAAATGGGCACGAGTGGGAGGATCAGCACGAAGATCCGCTGCCTGGTGGCGCGTCGTTTCCATTGCTAGATGATGACGCGGAGGACCTGTGATGGCCGCGCTCGACTACCTGCTGGAACGTGGATTTTCCGCAAAGAAGCAAGGTATGCGGGTGCGCATCTCCCCCGCCTCAAAGCTGACCGACGATGTGCGTAAGTACGTCAAAGCTAACCGGCTGGCGCTGCTGGCGGAACTGGCCGCGAATGACGGTCTGGAACGCCGCTGCAACTGGACGGTGCTGGTGCCTGGGTGCCGACCGTTCACCATGATCAGTGAGCCGATCACCCGCGACGAAGCGCTGGCCGACGTTCGTGTGCGCTGGCCAGGTGCGGAGGTGGGACTGTGACGAGGCTCAGTGAACACCTAGACGAGCAATCGGCGAGCGCTCGACGAGGTGGGCGGGAATTCCCGCTTTGGAAAAACACGGGATTTTCCCACCGTACCGGATCGCCCGACCAAGTTCGCCACTGTGTAGGAAACGCCACAGTGTGTTGCTTTCTACACAGTGGCGCCCTGATCCGAATCGGCTCATTTGGTCTGATTCGGATCATCTGGCCTGGCTCGGTGAGACGACACCCTCATATTGAGGAGCAAGCATGACCCCCAAACACATCACCCTCAGTGACGCCGAGATCCGCAAGCAGGCCGGCCAGCCGGTGCGCCAGTTGCGTGACCCGCGTTACCCCGAGCTGCGATTTCGGTATTCCACCGTCGACCGTACCCGGGGCGCCTGGCACGTTGTTGTCAGGGGCAAATGGGGCAAGGCCGGTGATTTCCCCAGCTTGACCACCAAAGCCATGCTGACCGCGCTGCCGGCCATCCTGGGGCGCCGTGCCGCAGACGCCCAGGCCACCTCGCTGACCAGCACCTGGAGCCGTACCGGGGAGCTGCTGGACTGGTACTTGGATCGCATGCTGCGCGACCGCAACCTGTCAGCCAAGCGCAAGGCCGGCGCGAAGTCGGCCATCACCTGCCACCTGGCGCCGCGGCTGCATGACTTGCCGCTGGCCGAGGTAAGCAAGGCCACGCTTGATCAGCGCCTGATGTGGCCACTGCAGGAGCGCTACGCCCTTTCGTTCGTGCGCCTGGTGTTCAACGTGCTGGCGGTGGCCATGCGCAAGGCACATCGGCTCGGGATGATCGAGCAGAACCCCATGGGCTCGCTGCGCTTCGGGGATTTCGTTGCAGTGCGGATCAAGCCGAAGTCGTCACGGCTGCGGGAGCGAGACTTGCCCGATCTGCTGGCCAAGCTGGCAGGCTGGAGCGAGGCGCGGCCCGGTGACGCCCTGCTGGCGCTGATGATGCTGTGCCACGGTACCCGCCTGGGCGAGACGCGCAGCGCGCTGTGGCGCAACGTCGATCTGCAGGCCGGCCAGTGGTTCATCCCCGCTGATGACACCAAGACCAAGCAGAACCACACGCTGCCGCTCACCCGCCAAGCCTGTGCACTGCTGAGCCGCTATCAGGCCCAGCAAGCCGCCCAGGGCTACCAAGGTGCCTATTTATTCCCCGCCAGCCGGCGCGGGCCTCTGAGCGCAACTGTAGCGAGCCAAGTGTTTGCCGAGCTGAGCGATCGCCATTGGACCAGCCACGATGTGCGCAAGGTCGCCCGCACCTGCTGGATGGACCTGGGCGTGGATTACCTGGTAGGCGAGATGCTGGTGAACCACGCCCTGCGCAACATGGACGCGACCTACATCCACACCACCGCCGAAGCGCTCAAGCGCCAAGCCCTGGAACGTTGGCACGACCATTTAGACGGGCTCGGGTTAAGCGCGCTCACAGGTGGGACATACCCGAGATACGCAGTTTCACAAGATTCGCCACAGGCCAAGAATGACGCGGCCTCTAGCGAAAAGCCGGATGCATCACAGAGGAGCATGTAAATCATGGTCAACGTTGAACAGGACGTTACCCAACGGTTGGCCCAGGCCGGCATCACCCCGCTGATTGGTGGCCTGGTGCCTGAACCGGCCACGGCAGACCTGCTGGGATATGCCCCCAGCTACCTGCGCCGCCTGGCTGCTGAGGGTCGTTCGCCACTGCCATTCATACGCCGGGGCAACCGTAGGTTCTACAAAATCGCCGACATAGTGCGCTTTGCGACGGATACCGACTGAGGACGCCGAAGTTAACCGCTGACCGGGGTGTGCGTGCGCGCATAGGGTAGAGGACATCAACTCAACACCCCGGAGAACCCAATGCCAGACCCGTATCAGCAGGACGTCAGCCAGCTGAACCAAGCCATCACCAAGATCGGTGCGCAGATCACCGAGTTCAAAGAGGGCGTCAACACCAAGCAGGCCGAGCTCAACGCCCGCTTGCTGGAAACCGAGCAGAAGCTCGCCTCTGGCCGCCACGGCAGCGCAGCCCCAAGCGGCGGCACTGATCGCAACGTCGTCACTGCTAGCGTTCTCGAAGCAGACGGCGTAGGCGAAATGCGCAATGGTCGCCAGAAGTCCACCGGGCAAATCAATTGCGAGGTGGGCATCCGCGCGGCGATCACCAACCCGAACAAGGGCGGTGCCGATTCCACCAGCTATCCAACCGCACCACAGCGTGACGGTGCTGGCATCCGTGGCATTCCCCAGCCGCGCCTCACCTTGCTCGACGTGCTGCCAGTCATCCCGGTGACCAGCGCCACCTACGAGTTCATCCGCCTCGATGGCTACCTTAATGGTGCGGCCTACCAGAAGAAAGAAGGCGACGAGAAGGCCGAGGGTGAAGTGGCGGGTAAGCCGGTGCGCGCCGAGATCGCCACCATCGCCACCTGGATTCCAGCAAGCCTGCAGGTACTTCAGGACAATGACCAGCTCAGTGGCCAAGTGGATCTGCTGCTGGGCGTGGGGGTGCGTCAGAAGCTGGAGGCTGAACTGATCACCGGCGCTGGCGGCGATGGCGAGATCCTCGGCTTTAACGCCCAGGCCACTGACGCAGGGATCACCACCGGCCAGCCAGTTGACCGCATCGGCGCCGCGCTCACTGACCTCAAGGCCGAAGGCTGGAATCCGAACGTTATCGTGATGAACCCGCGTGACTGGTTCGCCATCGAGAGCGAGCGGGCCGAGGATGGTGATGGCCAGTATGTGATCGGCACGCCACGCGATCCCGCGCCGCCTAGCCTGTGGGGTACACCTGTTGTGGTCACCAACGGCATGCCGCAGGGCAAAGCGCTGATCCTCGACACCACCACCGCCGCGCTGCTGGACCGTCAGCAGGTAACTGTCGAGGCCAGCCGCCATGACGGTGACAACTTCCGCCGCAACCTGGTGACCATTCTGGCCGAGCTGCGCGCCGGCCTGGCGGTGTTCGCTCCTACCGCCACTCGCCTGGTGACGCTGACCGGTGCGCCGACTCCGTAAGCGCAAGCGTGGGTTAGCTGTGAGTGCCACGTAACCCATAACCGCAGCAGCCAGAGCCCTGCCTTTTCCTTGTGGGGTGATCTGGCACTGGCCCGCACTCGCGGGCCTTTTCATTCACACCGGAGAAGACCATGAGCCATACCCAACTATCCAAGCCCATTCAACGAGCGCTCAACCAGATCGCTCACAGCCGTGCCCTGCTGCGCCAGATGGAAGAGCGTGAGCGGTTGAGCAAAGAGATCGATCGCCTGTTGGCCAGCGGCCTGAGCGCAGCAGAAGCGCTGGAGCAGATTCGGTCGGCGCCGCCTTACAAAGCGCCGGACTACTGAGGGGGGGGCGGGTCGAAAGTCTGGAAGGTCCGCTGACCTAGACCGCCTCCGACCCCACGTGCAGATTTTTTCCCCCTTTAACAAAAAATGTTAAAGCGACGTTAACACCCATGCCGAACGTGCATGGGGCTGTAAGCCACGGAAACAGCGGCATAGACGGCGTTAGGGCCCTCTGGCGGATGTTAACCGGGTTAACAGCTTTAACCTCGAAAAGTTAACGCTTTAACACCGACGAGTTAAAACCTGGAGGCTAACCGCTGATGACCATTCAACCAGCTCCGTCCACCTTTCAAGAGCGTTTCGCCCGAGCCTGCGACGTGGCCACCTTCACCCTGGACAAAGGCGGCCCCTGCTATCTGCTATGGGAAGTCGAGCACGTCCAGGCCGGCCAGAGGGTCAAGCTCGATGGCGTGTTCTTCACCGAGGAGGAGGCCCGGATATCCGCCGACTTGCTGCGTGGCAGCCTGCGCGGCGCTCGCGCTTCCATGTGCAGCTATGCGCCGAACTGGAACCCTGATCCTGCCCGGGAGGCCGCCATTCACCTGGAGGCGTTGCAGTGTCGCGAGATGCTTGCCCGGCGCCTGGGCATCCACCTGGCTATGCCACAAGAGGCCGTGTAATGGCCCCAACCGTGATCGACTACGCACCAAAGACCAAGATTCGCCTGGGCGGTTTCTTGGGCAAGAAGTACGGCAAGCACCACCATTTCTTGCTCGATCGCGGTGACGCGAAGGAAGCCGCCAAAGCGTTGGACGCTAACTTTCCAGGCTTCACACGTGACCTACTTGACGCAGAGGGTCGTGGCCTGCGCTTCGCGGTCTTCAAGAACGGCAAGAACATAGGCGATGGTGAGCTAGACCTGGGCGGTGCTCGAGAGCTTTGGTTTGTGCCGGTAGTGCATGGCAGCAAACGTGCCGGGCTGTTGCAGACGATCGTTGGAATCGCGTTGATCATTGCTGGACCGTTCACGGGAGGCACCACTTACGGGCCAGGTGTCGCGTTGGTCGCTGGAGGTGTCATTCAGATGCTCAGCCCCCAGGCGAAGGGGCTGTCACAGAGCGGCGCGCCCGAGAACCTGCCTAGCTACGCCTTTGGAAGTGCCAAGAACACCACCGCTAGTGGATTACCGGTACCGATCTGCATCGGCGAGCGCCGCTGGGGTGGAGCCATCATCTCTGCATCGATCGAGGCGCAGGACAAGGCTTAAAGTGAGCCAGGATCACTTTGAATACTCCGAATTCCGGGTGTAGGGGTGTCCCCACTTTTGATGACACCCCAATTTTCACGAGAATGATTCAAGATGTTGTAAGAACCGTCGACTCGTTTCAGTTTCCGAAGCGACAGCATCTTCAGTCCTTTTCAAAATGCTTTCAGGATCTTCCCCATCTTTCATGCATATCACCATTTCCGCGACCGCAGCGAGATGCCTATCACGCTCACTTGCCTCAAAAGACTTAAGCGCCTCCGCGCTTTTGACAGGTCCAAGTCTACGAGACGCCAGAAAAATACTTTTTGCTAACAACTCCTTTTCAGACCTCTTAATTCCTGCTATCTCATCGAAAAATTCCGTAGCCCCGCTAGGAACCAACTCAACTTGCGGAGCAAGATGCAAGAGAAAGGGCGGAATCGATCTCGCGTCTGGACTTACAATCTTAATAGACCTATCTGCAGAAAACTCTAACCAAGATTTCATAATATCATTAATGTGCAGATCACCGAATCCGTAGCCAACGCAGATCAGCTCTCGGACAAAATTTATATTAGATTTAAAGTGCTTAAGCATCGACTTCGGAAGGACCTGAGAAGATTGCTCATTAAACTTTTGGGATCCAGACAGTAGGGTTCTGCGCAGAAATTGCATTTCCCCCTCAAAGTCGGCGTAGGCGATCTCGTTAAGAGCTTTGACTTTACCGCCAGGCGCATGCGGCTCTATATAAACCAGCTCTTCATTAGCGGCCCGCAGAGAATCGATGACTGCCTCAGGTGAATCGCCTTTAGGTAGAATTTTCACTAAATCAAAATTGTCATTATGGACAAATATATCAAGAGAACCGTGAAGCTTGAGCAAGTAAATCCCAGGCTCCGGTGGATTGGGGAACCGCATACATCCGTTATCCAACTCCGCTTTAGATATTGACTCAGCCAAAAGAGTACCAATTACTTCCCCTGCGGCATTCCGGCGAGGCAGTTCAACCAACTCTTCTGTAAAACCTGAATACAACCTTATAGAAAGCTTTTTGGCAATCATCTCAACAATGGAGTCGTGATTAAGGGAAAAGATCCACAGCGGTGTATTGTCTTCATATAAAGCGGATATCCCTCTGTAGAGATCTAGGCGCTCTAAAATAAATTGTGATCCATTTGCATGCTGTAGATACAGCTGCATATAGACCATCTCCACCATCCACGAGTACATCGTGTGATATCCTTCGGAGCGACCACCGCGCCGCCTCGATTGAACCTCTAAGTACCCGAGAATACTTTCATAATGCAAGTCCTCCCTCGACATAACATGTATTAATTCTTCAATAATCGAATCTGAAACCCCACCACCTTGTATTTTCCAGCCTTCATTGAAGCCGCGCAATTTCTCGGGTGTCAGCCAGTTTTTTATTTTTTGCGTCAAATCCCAAACTAGAGGCATCCCCACATCAAACGAAGCACCTGCGCCAAGAAAAAGCCCCGTAAGATGCCGACTCATAACCGCCCCCAGAAACTATCCTGTAAGCGCCTGCTCTCGCAGGCGTTATTAAAAAACCACTATAAGAATCTTAGATTCGCGCAACCTAGCAATCAGTCACGAAAAAATCTTTAATACCATGAATTCCGTAATCACTGGCATTCTTCACGGCATCTTCCAAGGTAAAGGAACAGCTCTCACAGTGCACTTCGTGAGTATAACGACGAAAGTTTACTGGCTCATCCGTTTCGTCGTCATAATCAAAGTCGGTTTCCTCATGTACAATTAGAGATTTAGCACCGCAAACAGGGCATTCAGTTACATGATTGTATTCTAACGCAGCCTCGCTCTCGGCAATTCTTTCTGCTCGTTCTCTCCGGCGCGAGCCAAAAATCGCACCAAAAGCAAACTTTTTATCAAGCTTGCTTTTATTGCCTTTTTTAATCACCGGCGGCAGTCTATTTTCATAGGCAGCCCTGCCCATCTCTTTGAGGAATGCGACTTTCCCCAAATCATAAACTTCATCTTTGAAATGTTGAACGATCTCTTCGATCGGGTCTATCCCACAAGAAAGGGCCCTGTATTTCCAATTTATTTCTTCGCCTTTGAACATAGGATGCTTTAGGGTCGCTACTACATATGGCAGCAGATAGCGACCAACAAACTCATCCAAAGCCGTATATTTCAATACATAAAGCCCTCGATGCCAAACTCTATTGCGCAGACTATTAAGCTGCATCAAAGCATCATAATACTCAAGAATAAAGCCTAGTTTATTACTACCTTTCAGCTGACCAGATTTCACCAAATCTTTGAGCCTGCTCAACGACTCCCCAAACTCAACACTAAAAAGCTTCTGCTCCTCTTCGATTGTAAGTTTCTTTTTATGCACAAGCTTATACAGTAATTCGGGAATCTTAATGACGCTATCCGCAAGCAACCGATGATCGTTCCGTAAAAAACTCTTACAGGTTAACTCTGCAAAATGTTGAAAGTGGACAATGCACTCCGCATAAGCCTCACAATAAGCAGAACGATGATTAAATATAATTTCTTCTTCTGTCGAACCGCGCTGCGCATCAAGTGCTCTAATGCGATAAGAAAAACTTTTATAAGTTGAAAAGTAGGCTTTCAACGCAAGCCGTAGAGAGATCAGGGCTAAATTTATGTTAGAACCCCCTTCCTCATCAATTTTGAAACCTTGCTCAGTTAACCTCTTGATTTCTCTTGCCGACATGAACATTTTCCTTGGCTTACATCATCAGTGAACGTAACAGTGATCCATGAGATCATTATGCCACTGCTCACAGACTTTTCTGCGCTATCGTCATGCCTCTCAAGCTAAAACTATGTGAGTAGATTTATGAGTAGGAAATAAACAAGCCAAGAAGGGAGCCTTAATTTACGGTGGATTCAGCCTCCTTTTTGAGTCTCCCTCGGGCACCAAGATCCGAAAAAAACCGACCTTACTGGTCGGTTTTTTTATGCCCGAATTTTGATCTGATGCAGAGCGTGCGGCTTGCACGGTCACGTCAGGAGCGGCACGAAATAATTGACGGCACCCTAATGACTCCGGGGCCTGTAGCCATGTCTGCATTCTATTGGCCGCAGTCATGATTAATACTTAAGCTGTCATTCGTCGGATATATGCCGAAAGCATTGCTGGCGTAATGGCACTTAGCCATAGTTGCGCTCCCATTTCTCCACGCCCTGTGTGACCCATGAAAACAATCGCGCCCTGCATGGCGGCAATGATGCTGCTCAGTGGGTGCAATGGAGTGCCAACGTCGTACGTTTCAGACCCCGTCTACAGCCAGGCTTTCGTGGTCACCTCGGGTGCGCCGCTGCCGATGTTGCTGATGGCCAGTGCCATCCAGTGGAACGAGGATTACGCAGTAACCGCCAAACACACCCCCTTCCTGCGCAACGTGGTCCACGAGGGCCTCGGCGATGTGGTGTTCTTCAAGCACAAGGCCAGCAGCGTGCCGCGCTGGCGCCAGTACGTGCCTGGGGAAGCGGTGACGGCGGTAGGTTTCAACAGCTTTATGATGCCGATGCAGGGTAAGGGCCATGCCTTGCCGTCATTGGTACGCCTTGAAGGCACGCCTGGCAGTGTCTTCTACTCGGTGCATGACGGCCCGATCACCAAGGGCATGTCGGGCGGGCCCGTGTTTGCGGATGACGGCACGGTAGTGGGCATCAACGTCGCCATCATTCCCACCAGCGAGATTGACGCCGGCAAGCGTCCCGACCTGGCCGGCAAGGACCGTATCAGTGTGTTCATGTCGTTCAGCGAAATCGACAAGGAATGGCGGCGCTATCAATACCTGCTGGCGCACAAGACAAAGCCCCAGGCACCGGCTTCGGTCAAAGGCTATGTGGCGGTGGCCGCCAAGCCTTGAGTTGACTGGCGGCTCGCATCTGCGGCTGCAAAGGGGCTTATGATGCAAGGCTGATGGCCTCTTCGCGGGTTCACCCGCGAAAAGGCCCGATCCGCCAGCGCAAGAGGGACCTGCCATGCACCTGACCCACCGCCCCATCCACCCTGACGACATCCCCGTCATCTGCAACTTCCCGCAGGGCCCGGACGAACTGTTCTACATGTTCCCCAAAGCCACCTATCCCTTCACCCCTGCCCAGCTGAGCGACGCCATAGCCCAACGCAGCGGCTCCACGGTGGTGGAAGGCAACGGTACTGTCCTGGCCTTTGCCAACTTCTACAAAGCCGAACACGGCGGCGCGTGTGCCCTTGGCAATGTGGTCGTGGCCCCTGCCGCCCGCGGCCATGGCGTAGCGCGTTACCTGGTAACCACCATGATCGACCTCGCCCGCCAGCAGTACAGCGCTCGGGAGGTCTGGGTGTCATGCTTCAATCACAACACCGCGGGCCTGCTGCTTTATCCACAGCTGGGCTTCACACCGTTCGGCATCGAGGAGCGGCAGGCGTGGGACGGCACGCGGGTAGCGTTGGTGCAGATGAAGCAAATACTGACTTAACCAAGCTGGATCAGCGGGCCATTGCATGTGGCTGAACGAGAAGGTCCACCCCCAGGGCACGAATGACCCTCAAGACAGTGTCAAAACGACGTATCCTTATGGATACACCCATTCAAGGATTGAAGCGACCTACCCTGTCGTTTTTCCGCTGAATCAGGAATTCAGGCAAATCCTCTAATTTGGTCAGACTTTTCTCTTCACGTCAGCTTCTAAATCCCTTGCAACATTCGGCACGCGAACCTTCGCCCCCCCCTCGACGTCCCATCCTCCATCACCCACGCCTTGAGGTTACCCGCGTGAAAGACATCATCACCCGCAAGTACCGCCTGGTCGTGAAGACCATCGGCTACATCGGCTGGTCGCTGTTCTGGCTGCTGATCTGGGATGTGCTGGTCACCATCGACTTCATGCTGTTTCTCAACAGCAAGTTCACTCTACCGCTTATCCCGCTGACCCTACTGGGCTCGGCGCTGGTGGTGCTGGTGAGTTTTCGCAACAGCAGCGCCTACAACCGCTGGTGGGAGGCACGCACGTTGTGGGGGGCGCTGGTGAACGGTTCGCGCAGCTTCGCCCGGCAGACGCTGACCCTGATCGACGACCCGGATGATGGCCTGAACCCGGTCAAGGCTACCCTGCTGCGCCGCCATATCGCCTACGTGAACTGCCTGGCGGCGCACTTGAAGGGGGAACGCTGCCCCGAGGAGCTGATGGCATTCATCCCGCCCGCAGAGTTCGAACGCCGCAACCGTTCAAACAACTTCGCCAATGACATTCTCGGCGGCTCGGCGGCCTTGCTGGCGCGAGAATACAAAGCCGGGCGGCTGGACAGCATTCGCCTGGCCCGGCTGGAGTCGACCCTGGTGGACCTGTCCAACGCCCAGGGTGGCATGGAGCGCATTGCCAACACACCGTTGCCCTACCCTTACGTGTATTTCCCGCGGCTGTTCATTACTTTGTTCTGCCTGATCGTGCCGGTGGGGCTGGTGGAGTCGCTGGGCTGGTTCACACCGCTGGCATCGACGGTGGTGGGGTTCATGCTGCTGGCTATCGAGCGGATCGGCACGGATTTGCAGAGCCCGTTCCGTTTCAGTGAGCACCAGATCCAGATGGATACCATTTGCGAGACGATCGAACGTAATCTGGAGTCGATGCAGCGGGAAGCGCAGTGTGCCGAGGCAGTGGATGCGTGAGGGATTTTGCTAGGTGTCAGGCCCGTACATAACGCTGGCGCACCACGTCGCTCAACACATCCACCAGCAACACCAGCACCAGCATCCCGATGATCACCGTGCTGGCCTGGGCCTCCTGGAACAGGCTCAAGGTGGTGTACAGCATCTGCCCCAAGCCACCCGCCCCGACAAACCCCAGCACACTGGCCATACGGATGTTGTTTTCCCAGCGATACAAGCTGTAGGCCAGCAACTGCGGCCACAGGTTAGGCAAGGTGCCAAAACAGAACGCCGCCACCTGGCTGCCGCCCTGCAGGCGGATAGCCGCTGCCGGCTCCGGTGGTGCGTTCTCCAGCGCCTCGGCAAACAAGCGCCCCAGGACGCCAGCGGTATGCAGCGCCAGGGCCAGGGTGCCCGCATTGGGACCGAGGCCTGCCGCCAGCACTGTCAACGCCGCCCACACCAGTTCCGGGATGGCCCGCAGGGCGTTCAGCAACAGCCGCGCCGCGCCTTGTAACGGCCAGCCGAAACGCCCCGCCGCCGGCAGCGCCAGCAGCATCCCAAGCACCATTGCCAACAAAGTCCCCAGGCCTGACATGGCCAGTGTCTCCAGTGCCCCACGCCAGACCGCCTCAAGGTGCCCGGCAGACACATCTGGCTGCAGGAAACGCCCGGCATATTCGCCCATCTGCCCCAACCCGCCGTTGCCGACCAAGGCGCGCAAGTCCAGTTCCAGGAAGGCGAACGAGGCCACTACCGCCACCGCGATGGCGCCAAGCAGCAGCAGGTTGATGGCGCGGTTCATGCCAGCCTCCAGCGCAGCAAGCGGCTGAGCAGGTCGGCCAGCATCACCAGCAGCAAGAACGTCAGCAGCATGCTCGCCACTTGCGCACCATCGAACATACGCATCGACAGGTCGATCTGTTGGCCCAGCCCGCCCGCCCCGACAAAGCCCATCACCACCGACGCCCGTACCGCACACTCCCAGCGGTACACGGTGTAAGACACCACTTCCGATGCAGCATTGGGCAGGATGCCGTAGAGAAACGCCGCCAGCCGGCCACTGCCCGCCTGCAACAAGGCATGCGCAGGGCGCTGGTCGACCGACTCGAAGATTTCGGCGTAGACCTTGCCAAGCATGCCGCTGTAGGTAATGGCGATCGCCAGTACGCCCGCCGTCGGCCCCAGCCCCACGGCGCGCACAAACAGCAGCGCCCAGACGATCTCTGGCACGCTACGCAGGAAAATCAGAAGCCCGCGCACCGGCAGGCGCAGCAGCCGCGACCAGAAGCCGGCCCGCCCGCCGCGTGAAGCGGCACGCAAAGACAACGCACGGCTGGCCAGCAAACCCGCCGGAATAGCCAACACCAACGCCAGCGCCATACCGGCAGTCGCCACGGCCAAGGTCTGCAAAGTGGCCTCATACAGTAGCGCAAGAAAATCGGCATCATGTGCCGGAGGCCAGAAGGCGCCAGTGAAACTGGCTATCTGCTGCCGGTTCTCGGCCTGCAGCAGTACCCACGGGTTCAACTCGCTCAAGCGGATGCCAGGCCACAGCACGGCCACTGCCAGCAAGGCCAGCAGCAACCGCGGCAGCAGGGCCGGGTCGCGGGTATCGGCCTTCAGCACCGCGGTATCTGCACGTTCAGGGTCGGCCCCTGGATTGGCGGCGAAACGAGTTGTTCGTTGGCGTATAGCGCTTCCAGCAATTGCTCGGTAACGGCCTGTGCCGGGCAGTCGAACACCACCTGCCCTTCGCGGATACCGATTACCCGCGGAAAATGTGCCAGCGCCAGCTCAACGGCATGCAGGCTCGCCACCAGCGTCACGCCGTTGGCCTGGGCATGGCGGTTGAGCAAGGCCAGGCTGTGGTCGGCCAGTACCGGGTCCATGGCCGACACCGGTTCATCGGTCAGCAGCACCTGCGGCCGCTGGTACAGCGCCCGGGCAATGCCCACGCGCTGCAACTGGCCACCGGACAATTGCCCACACTGCACGAACAGTTTGTCGGCCAGCCCCAGCTCCGCCAAAACCTGGCGCACGCCCGGCACATCGCCGGGGTATAGCAGGTTGAGCAAACCGCGCATCACCCCCCACTGCCCCAGGCGGCCGGCCAGTACCGCTGTCACCACCCGCTGGCGTGGTGGCAAGGGCGGCGCCTGATGCACCAGGCCAACCCGCGCCCGCAGGCGCTGGCGTGCCCGGGCCGACAACGCCCAAGGCTGCTCGCCGAGCAGTTCCAGGCGCCCGCCGCTGGGCTGGATGGCCGTGGCCATCAGGTGCAGCAAGCTGGACTTGCCCGCCCCCGACGGCCCGATGATGGCAACCCGCTCGCCCTGCTCAATGCGCAGGCTCACCGCGTCAAGCGCGCGGACCTGGCCATGGCGCAGGCTGGCACCGTGCAGATCGATGGCTACATTCGAAGCGGTCACTTGAGCAGGCCGGCCTCACGTGCAGCTTGCTCGGTGCCCACGTAGTTCTCAGGCTTGGTTTCGATGAAGCGGCTGGCGGCCTGCAGGTCCAGAATCGCCTTGTGCTCCGGGTTGGCCGGGTCGAGTTCAAGGAAGGCTTTCTTGATCTTGTCCTTCAACGCAGGGTCCATGTTGCCGCGCACGGTCCAGTTGTAGTCGAAGTAAGTCGGGGTGGTGGCGAACACCTTCACCTTGCTGGTATCCACCTTGCCGGCATCCACCAGCTTTTGCCACACACTGGCGTTGAGCACGCCACCATCTACCTTGCCAGCCTGTACCCAAGCCACGGTGGCGTCATGGGCCCCCGAGTAGGCCACGCGGCTGAAGTACGCTTCAGGCTTGATGTTGTCCTGCTTGAGCATGAAGTAGCGTGGCATCAGGCTGCCCGACGTGGACGAAATGGAACCGAAGGCAAACGACTTGCCCTTGAGGTCGGCCAGGCTCTTCACGTCGGGGTTGGCAGTAATGAACTTGGAGGTGAACTGCGCGTCCTGCTCACGCTGCACCAGCGGCGTGGCGGACGGGTCCTTCAGGTGAACCTGCACAAAGGTGAAGCCACCCAGCCAGGCCAGGTCCAGGCGGTCGGCGGCCAGCGACTCGACCACCGCCGGGTAATCGGCCACCGGTACGAACTTCACTTCCATGCCCAGCTGCTTGGCCAGGTATTCACCCAATGGCTTGAACTTGCGCTGCAGTTCGGTAGGCGCTTCGTCGGGAATGGCGCTGACCCGCAGGGTTTCAGCGGCCTGAGCGGCAACGGCACAGCAAGACAGCACGAGACCGGCGGCGAGCGCCAGGGGGCGTTTGAGCATGGGTATTCTCCGGTTCAATAGCGGGGAAATGCCGACAAATCCGCCGACAACGTGAATTATAAGAGGCAAGGGCCCAAAGGCCAGCTTTGCTACAATCGCGCGACAATTTGACCTGCTGAGGTACACATGAGCGAGCCGATTCGCCTGACCCAGTACAGCCATGGTGCCGGCTGTGGCTGCAAGATCTCCCCCAAGGTGCTGGACGTGATTCTCGCCGAAAGCGGCACCCAGGCCCTGGACCCGAAACTGTGGGTCGGCAACGCGTCGCGCGACGATGCCGCAGTGTACGCGCTCGACGATGAGCGCGGCGTGGTCTCGACAACCGACTTTTTCATGCCCATCGTCGATGACCCCTACGACTTCGGCCGCATCGCCGCCACCAACGCCATCAGCGACATCTACGCCATGGGCGGCGACCCGCTGATGGCCATCGCCATCCTCGGCTGGCCAGTCAACGTACTGCCACCGGAAGTGGCACGGGAAGTGATACGTGGCGGCCGTGCCGTGTGCGCCGAAGCCGGCATCCCGCTGGCTGGCGGCCACTCCATCGACGCGCCTGAGCCAATCTTCGGCCTGGCCGTCACCGGTGTGGTCAGCAAGCGCCACCTCAAGCGCAACGACACCGCCACTGCCGGCTGCCAGCTGTACCTGACCAAGCCACTGGGCATCGGCATCCTCACCACTGCCGAGAAAAAGGCCAAGCTGCGCGAACAAGACCAGGGCCTGGCCCGCGACTGGATGTGCACCCTCAACACCCCCGGCAGCCGCTTCGGCAAGCTCGACGGGGTCATGGCCATGACCGACGTGACCGGCTTCGGCCTGCTCGGCCACCTGGTCGAGCTGGCCGAAGGCAGCGGCCTTACCGCGCACCTGGACTACGCCGCTGTACCACGCCTGCCCAGTGTCGACCACTACCTGGCGGAGGGCTGCATCCCCGGTGGAACCCTGCGCAACTACGACAGCTACGGGCACAAGATCGGCACCCTCACTGATGACCAGAAGCACCTGCTGTGCGACCCGCAGACCAGCGGTGGCCTCCTGGTGGCCGTTACCCCGGAGGGTGAAGCCGGGTTCCTCACCGTGGCGGCCGAACTGGGCCTGCAACTGTCGCCAATCGGCAAGCTGGTCGAGCGACAGAGCCACGCGGTCGAGGTGATCTGATGCGCCCCGACTGCACCGACTTCCGTCAGCTGTTCCTCGACGATGTGCCGATGATGGACATGCGCGCCCCCGTGGAATTCGCCAAAGGCGCCTTCCCGGGCGTGGTCAACCTGCCATTGATGAACGACCAGGAGCGGCAGAAGGTCGGCACCTGCTTCAAACAGCAGGGCCAGGCCGCCGCCATCGCCCTGGGTCACCAACTGGTCAGCGGCGCCACCAAGCAGGCACGGATGGACGCTTGGGTGGCGTTCGCCCAGGCACACCCGCAAGGCTACCTGTACTGCTTCCGGGGCGGCCTGCGTTCGCAGATCGTGCAGGGTTGGCTGCGCGATGAGGCAGGCATCCAGTACCCGCGTGTCAAAGGTGGCTACAAGGCCATGCGCACCTTCCTGCTGGAGACTACCCAGCAGGCGGTGGCGCAATGCGATTTTGTGCTGGTGGGCGGTTTGACCGGTACCGGCAAGACCGATGTGCTGCACCAGCTGGACAACGTGCTCGACCTGGAAGGCCATGCCAACCATCGCGGTTCCAGCTTCGGCAAACGCGCCACTGCACAACCGGCACAGATCGATTTCGAAAACCAGCTGGCCATCGATGTGCTTAAAAAGCGCGCCCGCGGCTGCGAGCAGTTCGTGCTGGAAGATGAAGGCCGCATTGTCGGCAGCTGCACGGTGCCACTGGAGTTGTACCAGGGCATGCAGCAATACCCGCTGGTGTGGCTGGAAGACAACTTCGCCAACCGCGTGGAGCGCATCTTGCGCGACTATGTGGTCAACCTGAGTGCCGAGTTTATCGCCGTGCATGGCGAAGAGGATGGCCGCCGGTTGTTTGCCGAGCGCATGCTGCAAAGCATGGCCAACATCTACAAGCGCTTGGGTGGGGAGCGCTATCAGCGGCTTTCGGAGATCCTGCGCCTCGCCCTTGAAGAGCAACAGCGCAGCGGCGCAGTGGACCTGCACCGGGGCTGGATCGAAGGCTTGCTGAACGAGTATTACGACCCGATGTATGCCTACCAGCGTGCGGCCAAGGCAGAGCGTATCGAGTTTGCCGGGGATGCGGTGGAAGTGC
>NZ_JBNRIK010000037.1:14695-17357 GCF_053557975.1 Pseudomonas sp. XP2 | reverse complement strand
CCGGCGATGAGGCCGGTACAGGCATCGTCATTGCCCCGGGCTGAGCACCCGTTCCAGCTCTGCCGCCCGGTCGCGGGTCATGTCCATCATGCATGACCCTCCCTCCAGCTGCGCCATGGTCCCGCCACTGGCCTGCACATGGAACTGGCAATTGCCATCGCGGTAGGCCAGCCATTTACGCTGCACATCCCGCAGGCTTTTCTGCTGCCCGGCATCCAGCTTGCCCATCAACTGCTTGTACACCCGGTTCAGGCGCTGGTCCTGCACGTGCGTCTCGGCCTGGATGCACTGGCTCATGGCCACGGTGCTGGAGGCCTTGTCCATGCACTGGCCGTAGGCCGGCGTGTAATCGTCCGCCACGGCCAGCGGCAAAATGCCGGCCAGTGCCAGGCCTGTCAGGCAATGCTTGATCATGCAAACCCTCCTTGCGGGTATCAAAACGACTGCGGCTGTTCCGGCGGCATCAGTACCTTGCCTGGCTGGAAGCGCAACGATGGCATCTGCGTTGCCGAATAGAGCGCCACGCCCAGCGCCGCAATCAACGCCACATCCAGCCAGTTCCAGCCCGGCATGTCGTCGGCGCTACGTGCCTTCCAGCAATGCCAGGCCTGCCCCAGGCAAAACACCCCAATGGCCGCCAGCCATAGATAAAAGCCAGCACCGAAACCGGTCAGGTCGTGGAACTCATAGCTCTGGTTGTCCGGAAGGCGGGTGATGCCGAAACTGCTGGCCGCCAAGTACGCGGCCACCAACCCGGCCAGCAATGCCAGGCGGCGGAACCGTCGATGGGCAAGAATGGCCAGGGCCAGCAGCGGGTTGGCAAACCATTGGTACAAGCCGAACGGCATACCCCATGGCCCGTACAGCAACATTTGCAGGGCCGGCATGTGGCGATCGCCACTCATCAGCGCGCCATCGAAAAACAGGGCGAGCAGATACAGCAGCAGGCTGATGCTAAGGTAGAAAACGGGCAAGGGGCACACCTGGAGGAAACGGGACAGCCTACGACCTTAACCCAGGCCCTGCCCCGCTTCCAGACCCTGGATGGTTGCCGCACGGAGACACCATGCGGCGCAAGACTATGCAACGGGTGGCTCAAGCAACAAGCCATAGATACCCGAGTCAGACAATTCACCGGCCACACACCAGCGTGCCCGCAGGGTGCCCTCCAGCACGAAGCCCTGGCGCTCGAGTGTGCGCGCCGAGCCTTGGTTGCGGGGGTCGATTTCGCCTTCCAGGCGGCGCAGGTGCAGGGTGTGGGCGAGGTAATCGATGAAGCAGGTCAATGCTTCGTCCATGTAGCCCCTGCCCTGCACGGCACTGGCCAGGCAGTAGCCGATTTCGCCGCGGCGGGACACATCGTCGATGTTGAACAGCTGCACCATGCCGATGAGCTCACCATTGTCACGGCGATACATGCCGAGCTTGAGCTGGTCGCCATTGGCATAGGCTTCGCGGTCGGCGGCCAGGGCGCTTTCGGCTTCGGCCAGGTCTTGCCAGGGTGCATGGTGCCAATAACGCATGACCTCGGGGTCGGCCATGATCGCCAGCCATTGCGCGGCATCGGCATGGCGCATGGGGCGCAATTGCAGACGCGGGCTGTCGAGGCAGAGGTCACTGGGGAAACTGCGGGGTGGGGTCACGCCGGATCTCCTGTCCATTGCTGGGGAGATGACAGTTTAACGTCAAGTGCAGGGTTCAGGCAGCCCGGGGCTGCTTTGCAGCCCATCGCTGGCAAGCCAGGCTCCCACAGGTTCACCACAGGCCCGGAGCCTTGCACGCACCCTGTGGGAGCCTGGCTTGCCGGCGATGGGGCCGCAAAGCGGCTCCAAAAATCGCTCAGGCGCCTCGGTTCAAGCCCATTTCCATGTCATTGATCAGCGCCTTGGCCATGGCACTGAGAATCCGCGCTGCGCTGCCGGCGATCTTGTCGCCCTCCATCTCGGCTTCCTCGTTCAGGTGCTTGATGCAGCCGATCAGTACCGACAATTCATCGAATGCCAGATCAAGCGGTACACCTGGTTCAACCCGGTACAGCTCAAGGAATTTTTCCACGCCTGCGGTGGTGCGGGATTTGAGGTGGTTGGTCATGCCTTTGCCTCCAGCGCTTTCATATGGGCTAGCAGGGCATGCAGCTGGCTGGTCTGGGCCGACATGGCTTCGAGCAATGAAGCACGCAAAACCGGAGCTTCGGCGTCGAGATACTGGATGATGATGCTGGAAAGGGTGTCCATGACCTGTGTGGCCTGGGACTTGGCGGCTTGGTAGGTCAGGTCTGTAACGGGTGGATCAGGGACAAGTTTTTTCATGATTGACTCCAATAGGTTCAAAGGAGCAACCACCTGAAATCCTTCTCACAGATTTGGGCGGCAGCCGTGCGCGAGGTGAGAAGCCCGTGTTGGAGTCACCACGGTCAGACCGAAGCCTGCACGCGCACAGCTGCCATGAACTGACAGGAAGACTACCAACGACGAGTTCTCACACTCGCTCGCCTTTTGGGCGAGCAATGAAGTTACCGCTGGAGCATTTCCCCGTATGTCAGACGGCATCCGACTGAGGTCGTAGGATAAATCCCAATCCTTGGCAACCTGAAGCATTTGGTTTCAGGTTCAGAATTTTCTTACAGCTGATGGCTAGCGCGATCCCTGTGGGAGCGGCCTTG
>NZ_JBNRIK010000037.1:0-14672 GCF_053557975.1 Pseudomonas sp. XP2 | reverse complement strand
GCCTTGTGCCGCGAAAGGGCCGCACAGCGGCCCCTAGGTATCAGCGGCGATGCTGAAATTGCCGGGGCTGCTTTGCAGCCCTTTCGCGGCACAAGGCCGCTCCCACATTGACCGCGTCAGGCTGATCAATACTTCAGGCCACCTCAGCCCCATCATCCGGCCAATGCGGCTCGTTGGCGCCTGGCGGCGTCAGTGGTGGCAGCCCATACGCCGCCCGCGCATCGTCGCAGCTGGGGTTGTGCACCCCACCCTCCCACGATGCTTCGAACTCGCGGCAAGGGCTGGAGCGGTTGGCGTAAATGGTACAAGCAACTTCCTTACCGATCTCGCCTTCAAGGCTGACGCAACGGCAGGGCTTGGCATCGGTGCCGATCATGGCAACGCGGGTGGGGTTGATCTGTACCACCAGATCGTCCGGCACAACGCCCCCGGCAGACTGGCATTCGCCCCAGAAGAAGGACACACGGAAGTACCCGCAGCAGGCGCCGCAGTCAAGGCAAGGGTTATATTCAGACATGATGCCACGGAGGGAAGGTTGTTGTTATCGGGGCTGGCCCGCCGCGCCATTTTCAATCGAACCGAGGGCGGCTGGATAGAGGGCACATGCAAAAAATTTTGCCACTGATCCGGCCGCCTGCTTCATTCAGCGCAATGCCTTGTAGGTGGAGGCATCCCAACGCTGCAGCGCCAGGCCTTCGGTCGGGTCATAGGCATCACCACACACCTTGCTGAAGTGCGTGCGGGCTTCGCCGCAATGCACCAACCGGTCGTGCTTCTCCCCCTCGGTCAGCACCGTATACGATTTGCTGCGCATGGCTTGGTACTGCGTTTCGGCTGCGGCCATGGCCTGGTGATATTCCATCACCTGGCGGTCATCCAAGGCCAGTCGCTTGCCCAGTTGAACACCCCAGCGGGTCAGGCAGACTTCGGCGAAATGGCGAACGATAAGCCCGGGTTCCTTGAGCACCTTGCCATCGCCGGCACCATCGACCGATGCATTACCCACCAGCGTGGCATGACGCCCCGGCATTGGATAAATGCAGATTTGCGTGCCACTGGCGACGGTAGGAATTACGCAGGCAAACCCTTTGGACCGCTCATCCCGCGAATAGAAGCCGACGTATTCACGCACGTTCTGCGCTAGCGCGATGCGCTCGGCCTGCACATTGCCAACACCCGGCACCGGGTCGATGGCGAAGATATTCACCGGCACCTCCCGCAGTACCGGGTCATTTGCCATGGCGTTGGCCAGCATGTGGCAGCTGATACCACCCCGGCTCCAGCCCACCAGGTTCACCTGGGTTGGAATGCGCGGCTTGCGGAACATGCTGATGATGCGCTCTTGCAACGCCTGCGGGGTTGGCTGGCGATCACCGTAGTCGTAGGTGCGCCAGAACCACGAGGCCGTGGAGGAAACGTCCGGTACAGGTACACCAGCGTCCTTCAGCCGCTGGTATTCTTCCTCGCTCAGCTTGGTGCGCTGCCAACTGCTTTCGCCTTTGATCACCTGCAGCACATGGTTGACGTTTTCTTCCCAGCCGCGGCCGAACAATTGGCCGGTCCAGTTGAAGTAGCCACCGGGTTCTACGAACAGGTTGTCATCCTGAAGGTTGCCGCTGCCTGGGCCGTCTACGGCGATCCAGTGGGCAAATTCGCGGCCCTCGTCATTTGCGGCCAGGGTCGAGACCAGCTCGCCGTTCCAGAAGTTGGGGTTTGCGTCGTCGAAACGGTGAGAACCGGTACCGCAGAAATAGGCGGTGAACACACTCATTGGGGAGTCTCTGTGGTGAGAAATGAGTGCTGAAGATAGGTAGGCAGATCGGGGAAATGCAGGCGGAAAGCTCGCCCTGGGGTAGATATGGGGCTGCCAGGCAGCCCCAACTGGCTTATTTGCGAGCCAGCCCATCAGCCCGGAACATCTGCCGGATCCCGCGGATGGCCTGGCGTATGCGGTCCTGGTTCTCGATCAGGGCAAAGCGCACATGGTCATCACCATATTCGCCAAAACCGATGCCCGGCGACACGCACACCTTGGCCTCGGCCAGGAGTTTTTTGGCAAACTCCAGCGACCCCATATGTGCATATTGCTCAGGGATCTTCGCCCACACGTACATCGACGCCTTGGGGTTCTCAACCATCCAGCCCAGTTCGTGCAGCCCTTTCACCAGCAGGTTGCGGCGCTGGCGATACTGTTCGGCAATGTCGCGCACGCACTGCTGATCGCCTTCCAGCGCGGCAATGGCAGCCACCTGCAACGGGGTAAAGGTGCCGTAGTCGTGGTAGCTCTTGATGCGCGCCAGGGCGCTGACCAGTTCGGGGTTGCCGACCATGAAACCGATCCGCCAGCCCGCCATGTTGTAGCTCTTGGACAGGGTAAAGAACTCTACGGCAATGTCCTTGGCACCAGGCACCTGCATGATCGACGGGGCCTTCCAGCCGTCGTAGACGATGTCGGCGTAGGCCAGGTCATGCACCACCAGCACGTCGTACTGCTTGGCCAGGGCCACCACGCGCTCGAAGAAGTCCAGTTCCACGCACTGAGCAGTGGGGTTGGACGGGAAGCCGAGGATCATCATCTTCGGCTTGGGGATCGACTCACGGATCGCCCGCTCGAGTTCGTTGAAGAAGTCCACACCCGGTACCAGCGGCACTGAACGCACCTGGGCACCGGCGATGACCGCACCGTAGATGTGGATGGGGTAGCTGGGGTTGGGCACCAGCACCGTGTCGCCCTGGTCGAGCGTGGCCAGCATCAGGTGGGCCAGGCCTTCTTTCGAGCCGATGGTGACGATGGCTTCGCTTTCCGGGTCGATGTCGACCTCGTAGCGTTCCTTGTACCAGTTGGAAATGGCCCGGCGCAGACGCGGGATACCGCGAGAGGTGGAATAGCCGTGGGTGTCTTCCCGCTGGGCAACCTGCACCAGCTTCTCGACGATGTGCGGCGGTGTAGCGCCGTCGGGGTTGCCCATGCTCAGGTCGATGATGTCTTCGCCACGGCGGCGGGCAGCCATCTTGAGCTCGGCAGTGATGTTGAAAACGTAAGGGGGGAGACGATCAATGCGCGCAAAGCGGCGCGGCGAACCTGGGTTAGCCATGGCTTCCTCTGAGGACGTAAGCGCCCGGAACCGTCCGAGCGACGTTGGCCGATGTGGCGGCCTGACTCAGAAGATAATGCCGAAACATAAAATATGTAAAGGACATTTTCCTGTTTTGTCATATATTTTCAGACGTATTATTTGAAAAGCCAGATTTCATGTTTCCTGTGCTGGCCTCTTCGCGGGCGAGCCCGCGAAAGGGCCGGCACAGGAAGACAGGCATAAAAAAACCCCGGCACATGGCCGGGGTTTTCGTGAAACAGGCAGCAGTTTCAGCGTGCGTAGGTCATCAGCACGTCCGCAGCGGTTTGGCTGTCCACGCCCATCATCACGCTCAGGGCAGTGACGGTGAGGATCGAGAAGCCGAACACCTTGCGGGCCCACTTGCTGTCGTCCTCTGCCTTGTAGCCACCCCAGGCCATGTACAGCCAGTACAGGCCCATGGCAGCTGCCACGGCCAGGTAGCCGAGGCCGGCGTAACCGCCGAGGGTAAGCATCAAGGTGGCGAGCACGAAGGCCAGCACGTACAGCACGATCTGCTTCTTCGCCGCGAGGATGCCACGTGCCACCGGCAGGACCGGGATGTTGGCAGCGCTGTAATCCTTGAAGCGGAAGATGGCGATGGCAAAGCTGTGCGGCATCTGCCACAGGCTGAACATCACCAGCAGGGTTACCGCAGCCAGGTCGAAGCTGTTGCTTACGGCGCAGTAGCCGATCACCGGAGGCATGGCACCCGACAGGCTGCCGACCAAGGTGCCGTGCACCGATTTACGCTTCAGCCACAGGCTGTAGAAACCGACGTAGACGATGAAGCCTACAGCTGCGCAGAACGCCGACAGCGGGTTGGCCTGGACATACAGCAGGCTGAAACCCGCCACCCCGAGCAGGGTGGCGTAGATCAGCGCGAGGGGCAGCGACATGCCGCCCTGCACCATGACGCGGTTCTTGGTGCGCTCCATCTTGTGGTCGATGTCACGGTCGATGCAGTTGTTGAACACGCATCCGGACGCAACCACCAGCGAAGTACCGATCACCACCGCCAGGAACAAGGCGAAGTCCACATGGCCCTTCGAGGCAAGGAAGAAACCGCCTGCCACGGAAAGCACGTTACCGAAAATGATCCCCGGTTTGGTGATTTGGATAAAGTGCTTAACGGACATGCAGTCTTACCTCACTTGGCCATCATTTCGATGTGGATGTTGAACATGATCCACAGCGACAGGCCGACCAGCAGTGCAATTACCAGTACGGTGAACAGGAACGTCGACACGTTGTTGCGTTGCTCTTTCGAGCGGTCCATGTGCAGGAAGTACACCAGGTGTACAACTACCTGGATCACGGCCATGGCAACAATGATCAGAACGGTCAGGTTCTTCGGCAGGCTGGCGGTCATGGCCAGTGCGAACGGGATCGCAGTCAGGATGATCGACAGGACAAAGCCGATCATGTACGACTTGACGCTGCCGTGGTTACCTTCGTGATGAGTGTCGTGTGCGCTAGCCATTACAGAACCCCCAGCAGGTAGACGACGGTGAACACGCAGATCCAGACCACGTCCAGGAAGTGCCAGAACAGGCTCAGGCAGCTCATGCGGGTCTTGGCGGTCGGCGTGATGCCATGCTTGTTGATCTGGTACATCATGATTGCCATCCAGATCAGGCCGGCAGTCACGTGCAGACCGTGGGTACCTACCAGGGCGAAGAACGCCGACAGGAAGCCACTGCGCTGCGGGCCGAAGCCCTCGCTGATCAGGTGATGGAACTCATAGATTTCCATCGCGATGAAGCCTGCACCGAACAGGAAGGTCACAGCCAACCAGCCCAGTACACCGGCTTTCTTGCCATCGAACATCTTCAGCATGGCGAAGCCGAAGGTGATCGAGGACAGCAGCAGGAACAGCGTTTCAACAGCTACGAAATCGAGCTGGAAGATGTCATGACCCGACGGGCCGCCGGCAAAACTGCCGGACAGCACCGCGTAGGTGGCGAAGAGCGACGCAAACAGGATGCAGTCGGTCATCAGGTACAGCCAGAAACCCAGTACGGTCATCTGGCCCGAGTCGTGGTGGTGGTCGTCATGCCCATGGTCGTGACCATGAGCAGCGCCGCCGTGCATTACTTGACTGGACATTGATTACACCCGCTCAAACGATTCGACACGTGCGCCGGCAGGCAGAGCACCTGCTTTGGCCAGCGCTTTCATACGCTCGCCTTCGATGCGCGCCACTTCTTCGGCCGGAACCATGTAGCCCTGGTCGTCACGTGCAGCGTGGCGAACGAAGACTGCGATGGTTGCCAACAGGCTCGCGCCCACCAGCCACCAGATGTGCCAGATGAAGGCGAAGCCGAACACGGTCAGGAACATACCCATGAACAGACCGGTGGAGGTGTTGCTCGGCATGTGGATCGCTTCGTACTTGGCCGGGACCTTGTACGCAACACCGGCTTCCTTGGCTTCGTGCCAGGCGTCCAGACCAACTTTCTCAGGCATGTGAGCGAAGTTGTAGAACGGCGGTGGCGACGAAGTGGACCACTCGATGGTACGGCCACCCCATGGGTCGCCAGTGACGTCCATGTTGTCTTTGCGGTCGCGAACCGACACGAAGATCTGGATCAGCTGGCAAGCGATACCGAACAGGATCAGCACGGCGCCGACAACGGCTACGTACAGGTAGGGTTCCCACAGTGGGTTGTCGGAGTGGTTCAGACGACGGGTCATGCCCATGAAGCCCAGGGCGTACAGCGGCATGAACGCAACGTAGAAGCCCGACAGCCAGAACCAGAAGGCAGCTTTGCCCCACTTCTCGTTCAGGGTGAAACCGAAGGCTTTCGGGAACCAGAAGGCGAAACCGGCGATGTAGCCGAATACCGCGCCACCGATGATCACGTTGTGGAAGTGCGCAATTACGAACAGGCTGTTGTGCAGAACGAAGTCAGCACCCGGAACGGCCAGCAGTACGCCGGTCATGCCACCGATGGAGAAGGTGACCATGAAGCCCAGGGTCCAGAGCATCGGTGCGGTGAAGCGCACACGGCCTTGGTACATGGTGAACAGCCAGTTGAACAGCTTCACACCGGTCGGGATGGAAATCAGCATCGTCGCCAGGCCGAAGAAGGTGTTGACGCTGGCGCCGGCACCCATGGTGAAGAAGTGGTGCAGCCATACCGCAAAGCCAAGGATGGCGATCGCGCCCGATGCGTAAATCATCGAGTGATGGCCGAACAGGCGTTTGCCAGAGAACGTCGAGGTAACTTCCGAGAACACGCCGAAGGCCGGCAGGATCAGGATGTAAACCTCAGGGTGACCCCACGCCCAGAACAGGTTGACGTACATCATCGGGTTCCCACCAAGCTCGTTGGTGAAAATGTGGAAGTCCAGATAACGGTCAACAGTCAGCAGAGCGAGTGCAGCAGTCAGAATCGGGAACGAAGCAACGATCAGTACGTTGGCCCAGGTGCAGGTCCAGGTGAAGATCGGCATGTCCATCAGCTTCATGCCAGGTGCGCGCATCTTCATCACGGTGACGAGGAAGTTCACGCCGGTAAGCGTCGTACCCAGTCCGGATAGCTGTAGCGCCCAGATGTAGTAGTCGACACCCACCCCAGGGCTGTACTGAATGCCTGCGAGCGGCGGATAGGCAACCCAGCCGGTCTTGGCGAATTCACCAACGCCCAGCGAGATGTTGACCAGCAGCACGCCTGCCAGCAGCAGGTAGAAGCTCAGGGAGTTCAGGAACGGGAAGGCAACGTCACGTGCACCGATCTGCAGAGGAACCGCCAGGTTCATCAGGCCGGTGAAGAACGGCATCGCCATGAAGATGATCATGATCACACCGTGAGCGGTGAAGATCTGGTCATAGTGTTCAGGCGGCAGGTAGCCTTCGGAGCCACCGGTAGCGGCAGCCAGCTGGGTACGCATCATGATGGCGTCGGCAAAGCCGCGCAGCAGCATGACCATCGCGACGATGATGTACATCACGCCGATCTTTTTGTGGTCGACAGTAGTCAGCCACTCGCTCCACAAGTAGGTCCACTTGCGGAAATAGGTGATAAGACCGACGACAGCGATACCGCCGAGCGCGATCATGGCAAGCGTCACCATGACTATCGGCTCGTGATAGGGTATCGCCTCCAGGCTTAATTTACCGAACATCTCTTACTCCTCTGCACCGGCAGCTGGTTGCATACTCGATTCCACACCCTTGGTTGTGGCCAGATCTTTGCTGCCTGCTTCTTCGTGGCTACGACCGCGGTTCATGCCTTCGTACTTGTCGACGATCAGCTGGAACTGCTCTGGCGAAGCCTCGCTATACAGCGCGACCGGGTTGTTTTCGCTTGGTTTGGCCAAGGCGTCGTATTCAGCCTTGTCCAGCTTCTTCGGCGACTGCTTGACTTCAGCGACCCACTTGTCGAAGTCTTCCTGAGAGGTGGCAGTAGCCTTGAATTTCATGCCGGTGAAGCCAGCACCGCTGTAGTTGGCGCTGATACCGTCAAACACACCGTTTTCGTTGGCGATCAGGTGCAGCTTGGTGGTCATGCCGGCCATGGCGTAGATCTGGCCGCCCAGGCCCGGGATGAAGAACGAGTTCATCACGGCGTCGGAAGTGACGCGGAAGTTGACCGGGGTGTTAGCCGGGAAGACGATCTTGTTGACCGTGGCAATGCCCTGTTCCGGGTAGATGAACAGCCACTTCCAGTCCAGTGCGACAACGTCGATCTGGATCGGCTTCACGTCCGAGTCCAGCGGACGGTACGGGTCCAGCTTGTGGGTGGAGTGGTAAGTGACGTAACCCAGGGCGATGATGATCAGGATCGGGATGATCCACACCGCAGCCTCGATCTTGGTCGAGTGCGACCAGTCAGGGGTGTAGGTGGCTGCCTTGTTGGAAGCACGGTACTTCCAGGCGAACGCCAAGGTCATGATGATCACAGGGATAACCACCAGCAGCATCAGGCCGGTAGCGATCAGGATCAGGTTCTTTTGCTCAATGCCGACCTGTCCCTTCGGGTCGAGCAGGGTCCAGTTGCACCCACTGAGTAAAAGCATGCCTAAAAAGGGCAATATGCCAAACAGTCTGGGGTAACGCTTTTTACTCATCTCACGACCTCTAGATCAGCTTGCTTCAATGCAATTTGTGTTTTGGTAGCCAACACTTCGTCCTGCCAAGTGAGGCATTTTGCGCCCGTACTCGCTCCTGCCTGGGGTCCGACTGCAGGACCTTGGCTTCAAGCGTTGTTAGCGGTGCTTATGGTTTCGTAGGCAACAGGCCTGTACTTCAGACCAAGTCCATTTGGTGCGGGAAAACGCGGAGGGGGGTCCGCCCGGTATCGCCGTTGGGCGAAACTTGACGAAGTCAGCAAAAAGGAGCGCTGGGGCTTCCTTCAATCCTGCGACTCGCAAGCAGTGCCGAACGGAAATTGGGGGCGATTGTAGTGAGGTCGCCAACCCTTGACTATGACTTATTGAGCAACAGTCTTTTACAGAATGTGCAACAATGCTGCTCGATAATTCAACTTCGCGACAGTTTGTCGCACCCCGCTTGCCAGGCCTCAAAGCCGCATTCTACAAGGCTTTGTGATTGATCTGGATCAAGCGGTGAGCGACTTTTCCCTCTTCACATGCGCTGTAAAAGACCCTATGCGATTCGGGACTTTTGTCTAAGCCTGGCGTCGGTTGCGGTAGATCCCGAGCGGCACCAGGATGGCGGTGAGCACGAACGCCACAAGCGCCCATTGCGCCAGCGACAAACCGAGGAGTGGCGGGTACGGGGTGCTGCAGAAGCCGTCGACCTGGAATGCCAGCGGCCACAGCTTGGCCAGCGGCAGGTCATCCACGATCGGCTGGAGGGTGTCGATGCCGCAACTGACCATGGGGTTGGCGAGTATATACACATGGTTGCCGGCCGCAATGATTCCGCCAATCGCGCTGAGCACAACCAGTGCTTCGAAGAAGGTCAGGCTGCGGCGCCCGGGCATCGCTGCGGCGATGAAGGCAAACACGGCAATGAACAGCAGCGCGTAACGCTGCAGGATACACAACGGGCACGGTGCCTCGCCCAGTACCACTTGCATGTAGAGGGCGCCGCCAATCAGCGAAAGGCAGATCAGGCCCAACAGCACCAGAAAGCGCCGTTCCCGATTCAGGCGCGATGTTTGTTCGTTCATTGCCGGTTCCTTCGATGGATAGTGGCAGCGTGGTCCGCCTGCCTGGGCGCAAGTCTACACGCTGGGCAGGGCCTTTGAGCGTGCCGAGGAAGCGGCGTGACAGCACTGCGCAGGGCTATCCGGTGTGGCTGAGACCGGCCGCAACAACGTCGGTTCAACGCCGGGCGGCAAAAAAACGGCTGCACGGGTACCGCGCAGGGGCAAGCCCCTCGACACCCGGGAGTGAAGGATACCGTGATTAAAGGAGGATTAAAGATGAAAGCTGAGCAGGCGCTTTTCATCTCTCCTTATATATAGGCAGGAAGGAGTACTGTGGCTGGGATACATATTTGTGCCTGTACCGGCCCCTTCGCGGGCAAGCCCGCGAAGGGGCCGGTACAGGCGTAGCATCAATCCAGGGCAGCCGCCGGCCCGAAGAACTCGTAGCGGCTCTGCTGCTCCGGCACACCCAGGCCCTTCAACTGGCGCTTCACCGCCGCCATGAACGCCTTTGGCCCAAGGAAGTAGGCATCCACATCCCGCTCCTGCGGCAGCCACTCGGCCAGCAGGTCCTCACTCAGCAGGCCGACGGCATCGGCCTCGGCGCCCTCCGCAGGCTCCGCATAGCAGTAGAAGCGCTTAAGCTGCGGATAACGCGCCGCCAGGCCATCGACCCAGTCACGGAAGGCATGCACCGCACCGTTACGCGCACAGTGGATGAAGTGCACCTCACGCCGGGTTTGCAGCGCGGCCTGCAACATCGCCAGGGTCGGTGTAATGCCTACGCCGCCACTGATCAGCACCAGCGGCTTGTCGCTGGCTGCCAGGGTAAAGTCACCCGCAGGCGGGAACAGTTGCAGGGTCTCGCCCACCACCAGCTGATCGTGCAGGTAATTGGAAACCTTGCCGCCCGCCTCGCGCTTGACGCTGATGCGGTACTCCTTGCCATCGCACAGCGCCGACAGGGAGTAGTTGCGGCGCTGTTCGGCTCCGTCAATGTCCAGTTTCAGGCCGATGTACTGGCCTGGCTCGGCCTTGAGCACGGGCTTGCCATCCACCGGTACAAAGTAGAACGAGACGATCTCGCTGCTTTCCTGCTCGCGGCGTACCAGGCGGAATGCGCGGGTACCGCGCCAGCCGCCCTCGGCCTCTTCCTTCTGTTTATAAAGGTTTTCCTCTGCACCCATCAGGATGTCGGCCAGCTGACCATAGGCCGCGGCCCAGGCATCGATCACTGCCGGGGTGGCAATTTCCTTGCCCAACACTTCTTCGATGGCGCGCAGCAGGCAACTGCCGACGATCGGGTAGTGCTCCGGCAGAATCTGCAGGGCAACATGCTTGTTGATGATCTGCCCAACCAGGCCGCCCAACTGCTCCAGCTGGTCGATGTGGCGGGCATACATGAGCACGCCGTTGGCCAAGGCGCGTGGTTGGTCACCACTGGCCTGGTGGGCCTGGTTGAACAGTGGGCGTACCTCTGGATACTCGTTGAGCATCATCTTGTAGAAGTGGGTGGTCAGTGCTTCGCCGCCGCTTTCCAGCAGGGGGACAGTGGCCTTGATGATTGCACGTTGTTCGGCATTGAGCATTGCAGCAACTCCTGAGCCTGTGGCTTCAAATGACTGCCCTTGCCGTTTCAGCATTCGTGCCAACTTTCACAGCCAGCAAAATCAAGGGTTTGATGCAGCCCATGTCAAAATGACTCGGCTCGATGTATAGTCATATGGACCTACAGGAGTCAATATGACTACAAAGCCGTTGCTAACCGCCCTGCTGCCCCTCGTCAGTGATCTGTCCCGCGATTTGCCCGATCAGGAGCGCTACCGCCGCCTGCTGCAGGCCATGCGCAGCCTGCTGCCGTGCGACGCCGCTGCGCTGCTGCGCCTGGACGGTGAATGGCTGGTACCCCTGGCTGTGGACGGCCTGAGCCCCGACACCCTGGGCCGCCGATTCCGGGTCAGTGAGCATCCGCGGTTCCAGATTTTGCTCAGCCGACCGGAACCCACCCGGTTTGCCAGCGACTCCGAACTGCCCGACCCCTACGATGGCCTGGTCAACGCCGCGGATGCCGACCTTGAAGTGCACGACTGCATGGGCTGCCTATTGATGGTCGATGAACGCCCGTGGGGCCTGGTCACCCTCGACGCCCTCACCCCCGGGCAATTCCGAAGCCTGGAGCTGGATGCCCTGCAGGCCTTCGCCAGTTTGGCGGCCGCCACCGTTACCGTGGCCGAGCGCATCGAGCACCTGGCCCTGCGTGCTGAAGACGAACACCTGCGCGCCGAGATCTACCGTCAGGCCAGCGGCCAGGACAAAGAGCTGATTGGCCAGAGCGCCGCACACAAGCGCCTGGTAGAAGAAATCCGCTTGGTCGGCGGCAGCGACCTCACCGTGCTGATCACCGGCGAAACCGGGGTTGGCAAGGAACTGGTGGCCCAGGCCCTGCACCAGGCCAGCAGCCGCGCCGACAAGCCGCTGGTCAGCCTCAACTGTGCCGCCCTGCCCGACACCCTGGTCGAGAGCGAACTGTTCGGCCATGTACGCGGTGCCTTCACCGGTGCGCACGGCGAACGCCGTGGCAAGTTCGAACTGGCCAACGGTGGCACGCTGTTCCTCGACGAAGTGGGCGAACTGCCACTCACCGTGCAGGCCAAGCTGCTGCGGGTGCTGCAAAGCGGCCAGCTGCAACGCCTGGGCTCGGACCGCGAGCACCGGGTGGACGTGCGCCTGATCGCCGCTACCAACCGCGACCTGGCTGCCGAAGTGCGCAATGGCAACTTCCGCGCCGACTTCTACCACCGCCTCAGCGTATACCCGCTACACGTGCCGCCCCTGCGCGAACGTGGTCGAGATGTACTGCTGTTGGCTGGCTATTTCCTTGAACAGAACCGATCGCGACTTGGCCTGAACAGCCTGCGCCTGAGCCACGACGCCCAAACCGCGCTGGTCGCCTACGACTGGCCAGGCAATGTGCGCGAACTGGAACACCTGATTGGCCGTTCGGCACTCAAGGCGCTCGGCCAGCACCCTGACCGGCCACGTATCCTCACCCTCGAAGCCATCGACCTGGACCTGCGCGTTACCCCCCCGACAACGGGCTCACAACCCTCCTCTGCAGCCCCGCTGCAGGTGGCAGCATTGCCTGAAGGCGGCTTGCGCGAAGCGGTCGATATCTACCAGCGCCAGGCGATCGAAGCCTGCCTGCAACGGCATCAGGACAACTGGGCGGCGGCCGCCCGTGAGCTGGGCCTGGACCGCGCAAACCTGAGCCGATTGGCCCGCCGGCTGGGGCTTCGCTGAGGTTCACCTACAAAAGGATTAACCCAGAAAGCCATCTGGTTGCTTCCTGCCCGGCTGCTATATCTCCCTAACCACCCGTTTTTCGACTGCCTGGTCGAGACTGCGCCTAACAACCCTGAAAGGGTGTGTTACGCCGGTTGTGGCCCGAACAGTCGGGCCGGGGGATCCGGATACCAGCAGGGAGCATCCATGGACAACATCGTCGTCGCCGATAAGCAATCCGAAGTCGCCACGCAGAGCGCCTGGGGCAATATCAATCTCAAAGGGCCAGGCGTCGTGCAGATGCCGGTATCTCCCGACAAGGTGGCTACCGTTACCCAGCGCGGGCAGGACCTGATCGTCACCCTCAAGTCGGGTGAAAAGGTCACCATCGGCAACTTCTTCGCCGTGGACCAGGCCGGGGTCGGCAGCGACATGGTCTTCGTCGGCGAAGACGGCACCCTGTGGCATGCCCAGTACGATGCGGCAGCGTTCACCGGCTTTACCTTCGAAGACGTGGCCTCGCTGGACGAACTGGTGGCGGGTATCGGCACCGCCGGCAGTGCCATGCCGACCTGGGCGATTGCCGGGCTCAGCCTGCTCGGCGTGGGCGGCGCAGCGGCAGCGGCAAACAACGGCGGCGGTGGCAGCAGCGGCGGTTCCGACCCCGACACGGCCGCACCGGCCACGCCTATCGACCTGCTGGTGTCGCCGGATGGCCTGCGCCTGAGCGGCCGCGGTGAAGCGGGCACCACGGTTAACATCCGCGATGCCGCTGGCAACCTGATCGGCAGCGGCACCGTGGGTGCCGACGGCAGCTTCAACGTGACGTTGAACCCGCCGCAGGTCAACAGCGAGAACCTTGAAGTCACCCTGACCGATGGCGCCGGAAATGTCTCGGCGCCAGGCACCGTCACCGCCCCGGACGCAACCGCGCCACTGGCACCGACCGACCTCGCGATCAATGAACAGGGCGCCAACCTTACCGGTCGCGGCGAACCCGGCGCCACCGTGCAGGTGCGCGATGCCGCCGGCAACCTCATCGGCAGTGGCCTGGTGAACGCCGACGGTACCTTCAGCCTCACCCTTTCGCCCGCCCAGGCCAATGGCGAGGTACTGGACATCCGCCAGGTCGATGCCGCTGGCAACAGTTCGATACCACTGGAATTCACAGCCCCGGACATCACCGCCCCAGGTGCCCCGACCGAGCTGGCCGTCAGCGCGGATGGCACCGTCCTGACCGGCCGTGCCGAACCGGGCAGCACTGTGCGTATCGTGGCTGCCGATGGCACCGAACTGGGCACGGCTGTAGTCGGCCCAACCGGCGTGTTCAGCATCAACCTCAACCCCCCACAGGTTGACGGCGAAGTCCTGCAAGCCACCGCGACCGATGCCGCTGGCAATACATCCGTAGCCAGCGCGGTCACTGCGCCGGATATCGACGGGGGCGACACCACGCCGCCTGAGGCCCCGACCAATCTGGTCATCGGCCTGGCCGGCAGCCAGCTGAGCGGCCGTGGCGAAGCCGGCACCACCGTGCAAGTGCGTGATGCCGCAGGCAACATCATCGCGACGGGTACCGTTGGTGCGGATGGCACCTTCGTCATCGCCCTGGCCCCTGCCGTGAACGACGGCAGTGCCCTGCAAGTGACCCTGACCGACGCTGCTGGCAACGTGTCCCAGCCGGGCTCGGTCACCTCAGCCGACCTGCTGCCGCCGGCTCAACCAACTGACTTGGCCCTGGCCGACGGCGTGACCTTCACCGGTCGCGGCGAACCGGGCACTACCGTGCAGGTGCGTGATGCCGGTGGCAACCTCATCGGCACGGGTGTAGTCGGCGCCGATGGCCTGTTCAGCTTGACCCTGAACCCTGCGCAGGCCAATGGCGAAGCCTTGGATGTGCGCCTGGTGGATGCCGCCGGCAACACCTCGGCGCCGCTGCAGTTCGATGCCCCGGATATCACGCCACCTGACGCAGTAAGCAATATCGTGGTCGGCCCTGATGGCCTGGCCCTGAGCGGCCGCGGCGAACCGGGCGCCACTGTCGAGGTGCGCGATGCCAACGGCACCGTGATCGGTACTGGCGTAGTCGCTGCCAACGGTACCTTCCTGATCGACCTCAGCCCAGCTGCGCAGCCTGGCGAACAGCTGAACC
>NZ_JBNRIK010000036.1:42731-48251 GCF_053557975.1 Pseudomonas sp. XP2 | reverse complement strand
GCCTCTTCGCAGCACAAGGCTGCTCCTACAGGGACTGTGCGTATTCTGTAGGAGCAGCCTTGTGCTGCGAAGAGGCCGGCACTGGCAAAGTGTAAAACCACAGGCCAACGATTTCTGTCGCAAGACTGCTGTCAGTTGTCGCCAGGCTCTCGCCGCAAAGCCATTGGCGTACACCCGAACGCCCGCAACATCGCCGCTGAAAACGCACTCTGCGAGCAATACCCCACCTGCGCCGCAATTTCACTCATCGGTAGCACGGTCTGCACCACCAGCCGCCGCGCCTTGAGCAAGCGCCGCTGGCGAATGTAGTCCATCGGTGTCATGGCGCATTCGGCAGTAAACCGCGCATGCAGCCGGGCGCCGGACAGCCCGGCGATGCGCGCCAGGTCGGCGACCTGCAACGGGTAGGCAGCATGCTGCTCGATATGGGCATCGAAGGCTGCATAGGGTAGGCGCTGGCTGGGGCGCACGTTGGCTGCTGCCGTGCAGTTGAGGCTGGCCAGCAACAGCGCTGCGCCTTGCCGGGCAATCAGCGGGTCGTCCATGGGGCTGGCCGCCAGCCAGTCCACCAACTGTTGCTGACGGTCGTCCAGGCCCAGCGCGGCGGGGCGGTCGAGCAGGCGGCGGCTGGCATCGGCATGCTCGCCCAGCTGCTCGTGCAGCCACTGCTCGCCAGGCACATCAAGCACCAGGCAGTGGCTGCCGCCATCGCTGGCGCAGGTGTGATGCGCGCCTGCCGGGACCACGACCAGCCCTTGCCGGTCGATCCCGGCGCCTTGCCCCTGTACCTCGAACTCCAGGCGGCCACGCAGGCCGAACACCAGTTGCGGGTGTTCGTGGCTGTGGGCGATCAGGCTGTCGCGGTAATGGCGCAGCGAGAGTATCGGGCCGGCGGTCATGGGGCGTCCTCGCAGGGCAGATCCGCATTGTGCCTCATTCCCGGCAGGCGATCACCGGTAACCGTTTTGCCACGGCGCTGTCATGCGCGCCTGCCAGTCTCCAGCAAACTGCGCCGGAGCCTGTCCATGACCCATGCCGAACTCTCCCGTCCCTCGCGCAAGCAACGCGTGCGTACCCTGTGGATCTCCGATGTCCACCTGGGGACACGCGACTGCCAGGCCGAACACCTGTCGCAGTTCCTCAAGGGCTACCAGGCCGACCGCGTGTACCTGGTAGGCGACATCATCGATAGCTGGAAACTGCGCGGTGGCATTTACTGGCCACAAGCCCACACCAACGTGATCCGCCGCTTGCTGACCATGAGCAAGCGCGGTACCGAGGTGATCTACGTCACCGGCAACCATGACGAATTCCTGCGCCGCTACTCGAAGCTGATCCTGGGCAACATCCAGCTGGTGGATGAGGCCGAACACCTGACCGCCGATGGCCGCCGCCTGCTGGTGATCCATGGTGACCAGTTCGACGTGATTACCCGTTACCACCGCTGGCTGGCGTTTCTCGGTGATCGTGCCTACGGGTTCACGTTGGTGCTCAACCGTTGGCTCAACCACTGGCGTGCGCGGTATGGCTATGGTTACTGGTCGCTGTCGGCGTACCTGAAGCACAAGGTCAAGGGCGCGGTGAACTTCATCAGCGACTTCGAGGATGCCATTGCCCATGAGTGCACCCGGCGTGGTTTGCACGGGGTGGTGTGTGGGCATATCCACCATGCCGAGATCCGCAAGGTGGGCGAGGTGGACTACCTCAATTGCGGAGACTGGGTGGAGTCGTGCACGGCGCTGATCGAGCATTGGGATGGCCGTATCGAGCTGTATCGGTTGGCCGATGCCCAGGCGCGGGAAGCGCAGGCAGTGGCGGCGTCGCGTGAGCCGGCTTAGAGGCTGCAGAACCATGGGGCCGCAACCCGCCCTCAATGTCTACAGCCGGATCTTGCCCAGCAAGATATCCCGGAACATCACGAAATCCCCGGCCAGGCTGTACAGCGGGTAGGTGAAGGTCGCCGGCCGGTTCTTTTCGAAAAAGAAGTGCCCGACCCAGGCGAAGCCATAGCCGAACAGCGGCACGGCCAGCAAAAGCAACCACTTGCCACTGCCAATGGTGTAGGCCAGCAGCGCTATTACCAAGCTGGTGCCGACAAAGTGCAGGCGGCGGCAGGTGGGGTTGCTGTGCTCCCCCAGGTAGTAAGGATAGAACTCGGCAAAACTGCGATACTGCGCTGTGCGGTTCATGGCAGTGCTCCGGGATTAATACTTCTGGACAAGATGCACGGCGTGGAGCCTGATTCGAGTCTAGAGTGACTGACGGGGCCTACCAGTGACAATAGGCGCCAAATGAGTATCCTTGGGGTTCACCGCAGGAGCGGTCGGTAAAAAGAAGCCTGTCATGAGCGAAAGAACCACGTCAGCCAGCTGGGCATCAGGGATTGTGAAGGCGCTCGAACTGGAAGGGCTGGACTGCCCGTCCATGTTCAAGCAACTGGGGCTGGACTTCGCTGCCCTCGACGACCCCGATGCACGTTTTCCGCAAGATTCCATGACCCGGCTGTGGCAGCTGGCGGTGGAGCTGTCAGGCAATGAAGCCATTGGCCTGAACATGGCCCGCGTGGTACGGCCGGCTTCGTTCCATGTGGTGGGCTATGCATTGATGTCCAGCCGCACCCTGGCAGAAGGCTTCCAGCGCCTGGTGCGGTACCAGCGCATCATCGCCGAAAGCTCCGATCTCAGTTTTGTCCTTGGCGACGAGGGCTATTCGCTGATCCTGACGGTGCATGGCGACCATCTGCCCCCGACCCGGCACAGTGCCGAAGCATCGCTGGCCTGTGCGCTGGCGCTGAGCAAATGGCTCAGTGGGCGGCCGGTACAGCCGCGCCGGGTACTGGTGCAGGGGCCGCAGCCAAAGAATGTCGAGCCGTACAAAGTGGCGTTCCATTCGCCCCTGGTGTTCGGCGCGCCGCACGATGCGCTGGTGTTCGAACGGGCCGACATGGAGGCGCCGCTGCCGACTGCCAACGAGGCCATGGCGGTGCTGCACGACCGTTTTGCCGGGGAGTACCTGGCACGATTTTCCGAAAGCCGGGTTACCCACCGCGTGCGGCAGGTGTTGTGCCGCATCTTGCCGCAGGGGGAACCCAAGCGCGAAACCCTGGCCCAGGCCTTGCACTTGTCGCAGCGCACCTTGCAGCGGCGTCTGCAGGAGGAGGGCACCAGTTTCCAGAGCTTGCTTGATGACACCCGTCGCGAGCTGGCCGAGCAATACCTGGCCCAGCCGGGCATGACACTGCTGGAAACCGCCTACCTGCTGGGCTTTGCCGACCCCAGCAATTTCTACCGGGCATTCCGCCGCTGGTTCGATGCCACCCCAAGCGAGTACCGCGCCCGCCTCGGCACGGACGCCGAGGGGGTCAGTGACGCCAGAACGCCGGCATACACAGCACCAGCACCGTAATGATTTCCAGGCGGCCAAGCAGCATGCCGGCCGCCAGGATCCACTTGGCCGCGTCCGGCAGCGTGGCATAGTTGCCCGACGGGCCGATCACTTCACCCAAGCCCGGGCCTACACCCGAAACTGTGCCGGCAGCGCCGGTCAATGCGGTCATCCAGTCCACGCCCAGCAACGACAGCAACAGGGCCATGACGCAGATGGTGATGGCGAAGAAGAACGAGAACGTCAGAATCGAGCGCACGATGTCTTCGTCGAGGCGGTGGCCGTTGTATTTCTGCTTGATCACCGCACGCGGGTGGATCAGTTGGTTGAGGCTGGCCTTGAGCAGGATGTAGGCCACCTGGAAGCGGAAAATCTTGATACCGCCTGCGGTCGAGCCGGAGCAGCCGCCGACGAAGCCCAGGTAGAAGAACAGCATCAGCGAAAAGTTGCCCCACAGGCTGTAGTCGCCCAGGGCGAAGCCGGTGGTAGTGACCACCGAGGTCACGTTCAAGGCTACGTGGCGCAGGGCATCGAGCCAGTGCAGGTTGGTGCTGTACCAGTACCAGGTGCCCAGGACCAACCAGGTAACCACCAGCATGCCCAGCAAACCTTGCACCTGCTGGTCACGGATCAGCGCCCTGCGGTTGCCACGCAGGGTCGCGACGTAAAGGGTGAACGGCAGGCTGCCCATGATCATGACCACCACCGCGACCCAGTGCACGGCCGGGATATCCCATTTTGCCAGCGACTGGTCGGAGGTGGAGAAGCCGCCGGTGGAGATTGCCGACATGGCGTGGTTGATTGCATCGAACGGGCTCATCCCCGCCCACCAGAAGGCCAGCGAGCCGAGGATAGAGAAGCCGACGTACACCCCCACGATCGACTTGGCCACCATGTGCGAGCGTGGCATGACCTTTTCCGAGCGGTCGGACGATTCGGTCTGGAACAGGCGCATGCCGCCGATGCGGAGCAATGGCAGGATCGCCACCGCCATGGCGATGAAGCCGATGCCGCCGAGCCAGTGAAGCATCGAGCGCCACATGAGAATACCCGGCGACATATTATCGAGCCCGCTGAGTACGGTAGCGCCGGTAGCGGTGATGCCCGACATGCTCTCGAAGAAGGCGTCGGTGTAGCTGATGTGCTGGGTCAGCAGGAACGGCAGGGCGGCAAACACGCACACCACCAGCCAGCTGCTGACCGTGAGCAGGTACATGTCACGCGGGCGCAGGTGGACATGCTCGGGGCGGCCCTGTACTACCAGGGCCAGGCCGGCGATGAAGGTGATCAGGCTCGACCAGAGGAAGGAGGGCATGTCACCAGTGCGCTCGAAGATCACCAGGGTCGCCATGGGCACAGCCATGCCGACGGCGAGGGTAATCAGGAAGATGCCGATGATGAAACCAATGATCCTTAAGGTCGGCAACGCCATGTGATCTGCTCTGACTCGAAACGGAAGGGCGCCATTCTACCTATGGGTCTGGTGATGTAAACGCTAGAATGGCCGCACATTCAACTGCCAGGAGGGTAGCCGATGGAGGCTCTCGACGCATTGCTCAACCGTGTTTCCGTGCCACGCCTGACTGACCCGGCACCCAATGCCGCACAGCGCGAGGCGCTGTTCCAGGCTGCCTTGCGCGCCCCGGATCATGGCCAGCTGCGACCATGGCGCTTCCTGACCATCGAGGGCCAGGGCCGTGAAAAGCTGGGTGAGCTGTTCGCTGAAGCGGTGCAGAACAAGGGCGAAGCCAGCCAGGCTGCGCTGGACAAGGCCCGCGCCATGCCGCTGCGGGCGCCGCTGCTGATCGTGGTGATCGCCAAGCTGCAGGACCACTTCAAGGTGCCCAAGTCCGAGCAGCGTCTGGCAGCCGGCTGTGCGGCGCACGGCATTCTGATTGCCGCGCATGCGCAAGGCATCGGGGCGGTGTGGCGTACCGGGGACATGGCCTTCGATGCCCATGTGCACAAGGGCCTGGGTCTGGCCCAGAATGAAGAGTTGATCGGTTACCTGTATGTCGGCACGCCGCTGACCGAGCCGCGCACTGCGCCGGTGCTGGACACTACCGAGTTCGTCAGCGCCTGGGGCGAGTAACGCAGCCTGGGGCTGATTTATTGCATCAGGGCCACTGGCCTCTT
>NZ_JBNRIK010000036.1:35251-42624 GCF_053557975.1 Pseudomonas sp. XP2 | reverse complement strand
CGGGCTTGCCCCGCGAAGAGGCCAGTGGCCTTTACATCACATCAACTGCCAGTAGCTTCAGCCAAGGGCAACTCCAACCTGGCCACAAAGCCCCCCTGTGGATGGTTGTCCGCGCTGCCTGATACCTGCACCGTACTTGTGGGAGCGGGCTTGCCCCGCGAAGAGGCCAGTGGCCTTTACATCACATCAACTGCCAGTAGCTTCAGCCAAGGGCAACTCCAGCCTGGCCACAAAGCCCCCCCTGTGGATGGTTGTCCGCGCTGCCTGATACCTGCACCGTACTTGTGGGAGCGGGCTTGCCCCGCGAAGGGGCCAGTGGCCCTTACATCACATTAACTGCCAGCAGCTTCAGCCAAGGGCAGCACCAGCCTGGCCACAACGCCCCCCCTGTGGATGGTTGTCCGCGCTGCCTGATACCTGCACCGTACCTGTGGGAGCGGGCTTGCCCCGCGAAGAGGCCAGTGGCCTTTGCATCACATCAACTGCCAGTAGCTTCAGCCAAGGGCAACTCCAGCCTGGCCACAAAGCCCCCCTGTGGGTGGTTATCCAGCACCAGTCTCCCGCCATGGCGCTCCGCCGCTTTGCGCGCAATCGCCAGCCCCAGGCCATGCCCTGGCGCGTCCTGCCCCGGCGCGCGGAAGAACGGCTCGCCCAGCTGCGCCAGATGCTCCGCTGCCGCCCCGGGCCCATGGTCACGCACGCTGATCACGATGTGGTCCTGCTCACGCACGGCGCTGACCTCGACCGGCTGCCCCACCGGGTTGAAGCGCAGGGCATTGCGCAGCAGGTTGTCGACGGCGCGCTCGATCAGCGTCGGCCAACCTTGCAGGGTCAACCCCGGCTGCGCCTCCAGGCGCACGTCCTGGTCCGGTGCGCTGAGCAAGGCGTCTTTGCGCACGCTGCCGAGCAGGGCATTGAGGTCGACCGGCTCGGCATGAGCCTGCTCCGCATCGACCCGGGCCAAGGCAAGGATTTCGCTGATCAGGTCTTCCAGCCGGTCGCACTCGCGGGTCAGGCGCGGCCACAAGGTCTCCCGCTGCTCAGGCCCGGCGCGCTCGGCCAAAGCCAGGGCAATGCGCAGCCTGGCCAGCGGCGAGCGCAACTCATGGGACACATCGCGCAGCAACTGGCGCTGGCTGCCAATGGTGCTTTGCAGGCGCGCGCCCATCTTGTTGAAGTCCTTGGCCAGCACGCCAAACTCGTCACGCCGTGCAGCCAGCTGCGCCAGGCTGTTCTGCTGGTAAGTGGTCTGCCCCAGGTCATGCACCGCGCTGCGCAGGCGGCTTAGCGGGCGGGTAATGGACAGGGTGACCAGCAGGCTGAACAGGGTCAGTACCACCAGCGCAATGCCCAAGGCACTGAGCGGCCACATCAGGCTTTCGCGGTGCCAGGCGTCCAGTGCAGGGTGGGGGATGCGGTAGATCAGCAGGTAGGTTTCGCCGGTCTCCGGGCTGGTGTATTCCTCGGTCAGCCGACGCCATGGCAGGCGCCGCTCGTCATTGTGCTGGCGTGCCTCGAAGGCCGCCGCACGGCGTGGGAAGGTGCCGGGCACCACGGCCTCGCCACTGTCATCGAGTACCTGCACATCGATCTTGTAGCGATCTTTGCGCCGTTCCAGAAAGTGCTGTGCCGCATCCAGGCCTTGCTGCTCGTAATGCTTGGCCCACTTGCTGGCCAGGGTATTCAGGCCCGGGTGGCGGCTTAGGATCCAGGCATCCTGGTTGAGCATGTGGCCCAGCAGGATAGACAGGCCTGCGACCAGGGTGATAGCCAGCCAGAAACTGGCCAGGATGCGCCAGAACAGTGAACGCAAGTGCACCTCCTGTAAACGGTAAAAGCCCGGCCCGCGGGGAGGCGGGCCGGGCATCGGGCGGACAGCTTACTGAGCCTTGGTGCCTTTTTCAGCTTTCCAGGCCTGGAACTCCTGCCACTCGGCTTTCTTGGCGGCGCGTTCCTTTTGCAGTTCGTCGAACTTTTTCTGCTGTTCAGGTTTGAGCAGGTTGCGCACCGCAGTGTCGGTCTTGTCGCGGCTGGCTTGCAGCTCGTCTTTCATGGCTTTCTGGTCGGCGGCTGGCAGCTTGGCCAGGTAGCGCTCGGTGATGTCACGGCGCTGCTGCATCTGCTCGCCCATCAGCTTGCCGATCTGCTGGCGCTGGTCGCGGCTCAGGTCCAGTTGATGGAAAGGCGCATCACCGCGATGATGCGGGCCGTCGTGACGCGGGCCGCCTTCAGGCATGGCCATGGCCACGGTCGGCAGGGCGGCGGCGAACATCAGGGCGATAAGGGTCTTGCGCATGGTGTCTCTCCTTTCATAGGCCGGTGGTTACCGGATGAGCACAGTCTAGGGAGATCACCGTCAAGCGCAGTCAGGGGATGGTAAAGGCACTGTAAAGAACAGTTCCAAGCTCCAGGCTGCAAGTGAAGCCGATTGCGATCTTGCGCCTTCTTGTAGCTTGCAGCGAGTTACAGGCAGTAGTAATAGCCACGGCTACGCAGCGCCACGATACGTGGCCTGCCATCGGCATGCGGCCCGATCTTCTTGCGCAGGTTACTGACATGCATGTCCAGGCTGCGGTCGTACAGGGTCAGTTTGCGCCCCAGGCCGATTTGCGCCAGCTCCTGCTTGTCCAGCGGTTCGCCAGGCTGGCGCAGCAGGGCTTCAAGAATGCGGCTTTCGGACAGGGTCAGGGTCATTTCACGGCCGTCGATGCTGGCCACGCCGCGCGCAGGGCTGTACACCAGGTCGCCCAGTTCCACCTGGCTGGTGGTGGCGGTGGGGTGGCTGCGGCGCAACACTGCTCGCAGACGGGCCGTGAGCTCGCGCGGGTCGCAAGGTTTGGCCAGGTAGTCGTCGGCGCCCAGCTCCAGGCCAAGAATGCGGTCCAGCGGCTCGCCCCGTGCAGAGAGCATCAGCACCGGCAGCTCGGTGTGCTCGCTGCGCAATTGCTTGAGCAATTCCAGGCCGCTGCCATCGGGCAGCATCACATCCAGTACCACGGCCGCCGGAGCGTGCTCGGCCAGGGCCTGGCGTGCGCTCAGGCCATCATGGCACGCACGCACGGTGAACCCTTCCTGGGTCAGCCAGCTGCCGAGCAGCTCGCACAGTTCCTGGTCATCATCAATCAGTAACAGCTCGCTCATGACTCACTCAATTCAACCATTGACGGCGGCTATTCGGCCCGCCAGTGGCAAAGATACCGCAGACTGATGGCAGCCGTATAACTACTGGTGCCGCGTCAGCTTCTTCGCGGGCTTGCCCGCGAGGAAGCGACTCGGTCTCAGATCAAGGCAATACTTGCTTGAACGGCTTGACGACGACGTTGTCGTACACGCCCGCCGCAATGTAAGGATCGGCATCGGCCCAGGCCTGCGCCGCGGCCAGCGATTCGAATTCGGCAACGATCAGGCTACCGCTGAAACCGGCTTCGCCCGGGTCGTTGCTGTCGATGGCCGGGTGGGGGCCGGCCAGCACCACGCGGCCTTCGGCCTTGAGCTGCTGCAGGCGTTCGATGTGCGCCGGGCGGGCAGCCAGGCGCTTTTCCAGGGAGTTTGCGACGTCGCTGGCGATGATGGCGTAGAGCATGTCAATCCTTGGGTTTGGTAGTAGAAGGGTCGTCGTGCAGGTGGCGCGACAGGTACACGCCTTGCGCCACCAGGAAGATCACGGTCATGCCCAGGCTGCCGAACACCTTGAAGTCCACCCAGAAGTCCTGGAAGGTAAAGGCGACGAACAGGTTGGCCGCGCCGCAGAACAGGAAGAAACCGATCCAGGCAACGTTCAGGCGGGTCCAGATGGCATCTGGCAGGGTCAGGGCGTGGCCCATGATGCGCTTGATCAGCACCCGATCGCCGATGAAATGGCTGCCGGCAAAGCCCAGGGCGAACAGCCAGTTCACCACCGGCGCTTTCCACTTGAGGAAGGTTTCGCTATGGAAGGTCAGGGTCAGGCCGCCGAATACCAGGCAGGCCACCAGCGTCAGCCATTGGCCCTTTTCCAGCCTGCGTTGGCGCAGGAACAGCGCACCGTACACCACCAGCGAGCTGATGATCAGCATGGCCGTGGCACTGTAGATGCCGCCGAATTCGAAGCTGTGGCCGGCGACTTCCATGGGGCGCGGGTCAAGCTTGTAGACGATGAAGAACAGCAGCAGCGGGATGAAATCGATGAATTGTTTCACAATGGCAGCCAGAATCGGGATGTGACGGCATAATAACAAACATCGATTCCAGCGAAAGCGCTCTCCATGAATGTTGATCTGCACTGTCACAGCACGGCCTCCGACGGCGCCCTGTCGCCCTCGGTACTGGTTGCCCGGGCCCATGAGCACGGGGTGCAAACGCTGGCACTGACTGACCACGACACCCTCGAAGGCCTGCCCGAAGCCCGCCAGGCCTGCATTGAGCGGGGCATGCGCTGGGTCAGCGGGGTGGAATTGTCGTGCACCTGGGGTGGCGCGACCATCCATGTGCTGGGTTATGACTTCCCGCTGGACGCGCCGCCCTTGCTGGCGGCCATTGAAGCGCTGCACCGTGGCCGCTGGCTGCGCGCCGAAGAAATAGACAAACGGCTGGCAGCCAAGGGCATGCCCGGCACACTCGAGGGCGCCCGCGCCGTACAGCACGAGCTGGGCGACAGCGGCAACGCCCCGGCGCGCCCCCATTTTGCCGAGTACCTGGTGCGTGCCGGGCACGTCAAGGACCGCGGCGAGGCGTTTCGCAAGTGGCTGGGTGCCGGCAAGCTGGGCGACGTCAAGCAGCATTGGCCGACCCTCGACGAAACTGTCGCCACCCTGCGGCAGTCCAAAGCGTGGGTGAGCCTTGCACACCCCATGCACTACGACCTGACCCGCAGCAAGCGCAGAAGGCTGATTGCCGACTATATTCAGGCAGGCGGGCAGGCACTTGAGGTGGTCAACGGGATGATGCCGGCCGAGCAGGTGGGCACGATGTCCATCCTTACTCGTGAGTTCGGCCTGCTGGCAAGCGCTGGCAGTGACTTCCATGGCCCCGGCACCTGGGGAGAGATCGGTGCCTACCGGCCTTTGCCCGAGGATCTGCCACCTCTGTGGCGTCGATTCAGCCATGAACAGCCTTTGGCGCTATGAACAGGATGACTACGTGAGCCAATTTTTCCAGATTCATTCGGAGAACCCACAAGCGCGCCTGATAAAACAGGCCGTCGAGATCATCCGCAAGGGTGGCGTGGTGGTTTACCCGACCGACTCGGCCTACGCGCTGGGCTGCCAGATTGGCGATAAAAACGCCATCGAGCGGGTTCGGCGCTTGCGCCAGTTGGACAAGCAGCACAACTTCACGCTGCTGTGCTGCGACTTGTCGCAAATGGGGTTGTTCGCCAAGATCGATACGTCTACGTTCCGCCTGCTCAAAGCGCACATTCCGGGGCCTTATACCTTCATTCTCAATGCCACCCGCGAGGTACCGCGGTTGCTGATGCACGAGAAACGGCGGACCATTGGATTGCGCGTGCCATCCAACCCGATCGTGCTGGCTCTGCTAGAAGAGCTGGGCGAGCCGTTGATGAGCGTGAGCCTGATCTTGCCGCCCGAAACAGAGCCGATGACCGACCCCTACGAGATCCGTCAGCGCCTGGAGCACCATGTCGATCTGATCATCGATGGCGGTTTTGGCGACCTCAAGGCGTCGACCGTCATTGACCTCACTGGCGATGAGCCCGCGCTGATCCGCGAAGGCTGCGGCGACCCCACGCCGTTTATGGTCAACGCGTGAGCCAGATGGAGGCGCCCGAGGCACCGGCTGAGCAGGCCGAGTCGCCTCGGCAGTTGCAACTGGCCCTGGTCTACGGCGAAGCCCTGACCGAAATGCCGCTGGACCTGTACATTCCGCCGGATGCCCTGGAAGTCATCCTGGAAGCCTTCGAAGGGCCGCTCGACCTGTTGCTGTACCTGATCCGCAAGCAGAACATCGACATCCTTGACATCCCGGTGGCGGAAATCACCCGCCAGTACATGGGCTACGTGGAACTGATGAAAAGCGTGCGCCTGGAGTTGGCTGCCGAGTACCTGGTGATGGCCGCCATGCTCGCCGAGATCAAGTCGCGCATGCTGCTGCCGCGTTCGGCCGATGTCGAGGAGGAGGAGGGCGACCCGCGCGCCGAGCTGATCCGCCGTCTGCAGGAGTACGAACGTTTCAAGGCCGCAGCCGAGGGCATTGACGACCTGCCAAGGGTGGGCCGCGAGGTCGTTGTGCCGCGCCTGGAAGCACCGCAGGCCAAGGTCCGCAAGCTGTTGCCGCAGGTCAGCCTGGAAGAGCTGCTGATGTCCATGGCCGAGGTCATGCGCCGCAACGACCTGTTCGAAAGCCATCAGATCAGCCGTGAGACCTTGTCCACCCGTGAGCGCATGAGCCAGGTGCTGGAGCGCCTCAAGGGCGGTGCTTTCGTGCCGTTCGGCGACCTGTTTGCCGCCGAAGAGGGCAAGCTGGGTGTGGTGGTGACCTTCATGGCGGTTCTCGAACTGGTGAAGGAATCGCTGATCGAACTGGTGCAGAATGAACCCTTCGCCGCTATCCATGTGCGGCTTCGCCCAGCGCTTGTTGAAGAACCTGATGAACCTGAATGACCCCCGCGACCTGGCGTCACTGATCGAAGCTTTTTTGCTGGCTTCGGGCAAGCCGCAATCCCTGGAGCGCCTGTACGAGCTGCTCGAAGAGGCCGAGCGCCCCGAGCCCCAGGTGTTCAAGCAGGCCCTTGAGGTGCTGGGCAAGTCGTGCAGCGGCCGTGCCTTCGAGCTCAAGGAAGTGGCCAGCGGCTACCGCCTGCAGATTCGCGAGGACTTTGCGCCCTGGGTCGGGCGCCTGTGGGAAGAGCGCCCGCAGCGTTATTCGCGCGCGCTGCTCGAAACCCTGGCCCTGATCGCCTACCGCCAGCCCATCACCCGTGGCGAGATCGAAGACGTGCGGGGCGTGGCGGTGAACAGCAATATCATCAGGACCATGGTCGAGCGCGAGTGGATTCGCGTGGTTGGCTACCGCGAAGTGCCCGGGCGGCCAGCGATGTTTGCCACCACCAAGGCGTTTCTCGACCATTTCAACCTCAAGAGCCTGGATGAGCTGCCGGCCCTGGCCGAGCTGCGCGAAATGGAGCCGGAGCCGCTGCTCGACCCGGATGATGCGCCAGTGCCCGCGCACCTGCAGGCGTTGGCAGATGCCAGCCTTGGGGAAGAAGACGTTTCTGAGCCAAAGGACGAAACCAGCTTCCGTAGCTTGCTGGTGGAGCTGGATGCCATGGAAGAGGGGCTGAAGATCGATTTTGATGACTTGCGCGAGGAGGAACCTGAGGCTTCTCTGGGGGAAGAGGGCAAGTTACAGCCCTGATTCTTCTGTTGGCAACCTGG
>NZ_JBNRIK010000036.1:27629-35204 GCF_053557975.1 Pseudomonas sp. XP2 | reverse complement strand
CCGGCAAGCCAGCTCCCACTGGGGTTCCACAGGTCTTGGAAGGGGGGCTGTGCTTGTGGGAGCTGGCTTGCCGGCGACAGGGCCAGTGAGATCAACATAAGACCACTAGGCTGAAACCTCTCCCAATGCGTGCAAAACCCTCTAACCTCCAGTGCGTTCCATTGCCGAACCGCGTATGATGCGCGGCCTTTTGGCGCGTTCGTCGCCAAGAACCTGTTTTCATTCCTACACCGGGAGGTGCCCAGATGAGTGAGCAAGACCTGCAAGATACCGAGATCACCCCACCCGCTGGCGAAAAGCTGCAGAAAGTGCTGGCGCGCATTGGCGTGGGTTCGCGCCGTGACGTCGAGGCCTGGATCAGCCAGGGCCGCATCAAGGTCAACGGCGTCGCAGCCACCCTTGGCCAGCGCGTCGACCTGCACGACGCCATTGCCGTAGACGGCAAGCTGATCAAGCGCGAAGAGGCCGCCGAGGCCACTCGCCGGGTGATCATGTACAACAAGCCTGATGGTGAAATCTGCACCCGCGACGACCCTGAAGGCCGCCCGACCGTGTTCGACCGCCTGCCACGGCCAAAAGAGGGCCGCTGGATCAACATCGGCCGCCTCGACATCAACACCACCGGCTTGCTGCTGTTCACCACCGACGGTGAGTTGGCCAACCGCCTGATGCACCCGTCCTACGAGATGGACCGAGAGTACGCGGTACGGGTGCGTGGTGAAGTCGACGACGAGATGATCGAGCGCCTGAAAGCCGGCGTGATGCTGGAAGACGGCCCGGCGAAGTTCACCGACATCCAGAAGGCACCGGGTGGCGAAGGTTTCAACCACTGGTACCACTGCGTGGTGATGGAGGGCCGTAACCGTGAGGTGCGTCGCCTGTGGGAATCCCAGGGCATGGTGGTCAGCCGCCTGAAGCGCGTGCGTTTCGGCCCGGTGTTCCTCAACTCTGACCTGCCGATGGGCCGCTGGCGTGAAATGACCCAGGGCGAAATCGACATCCTGGCCGCCGAAGTGGGCCTGCAGCCAGTAGCGCTGCCTGCCATGAAGCTCAAGGCCAAGGACAAGATGGAGCGCCTGCAGCGCAAGTCGACCCGCCCGCTGGGCCGTGGCGAGCGCGTGCGCAACCTGCGCCCGGCTCACGAAGGTGCTGCTACCGGCGAGCGTCCGGCGCGTCAGCCGCGTGAAGAGGCCCCGCGTAAACCTAACCGTGGCAGCACGGTGGCCGAGCGCCCGAGCGAGATGCGCAAACGTACCGGCAAGCCTGAGGGTGACAAGCCGGCAGGCCGTGGTCGCGGCAAGCCGCGTGGCTGATAAGCCAGTGTGGTAATCAAGAAACCAGCCTTCGGGCTGGTTTTTTTATGCCTGTAGGGGCGCGGCCGCTTCGACAGCTACCGCGTCAATTTGAGGTCTTGCGCGGTCCTTGTAGCGGCCTTGACGAGGCACTGGACCGGTCGGAAAGGGCCGCATAGCGGCCCCAAGATATTGAACAAAAAAGATTTTTCGGACGACTGGCAAGTTCCTGAACCGCCGTGTAAAGAAATTTATACGAATGTAGCCGTTTTCAGTCCGCATTTCAGATCGCGCCCGGTCGTGTAAACAAACCTTGCCGGCGTCCATGTGCCAAAGCCGCGCCCCTGGCCCGACCCACCCTTGCCCAAACCCCCGTCCCCACGGTGTTATAGCCACCATTGCCGTGTGCAACAGCCCGTCCACAGCGCCGGGCTGACAAAACAACAAATGGAGGCGCCATGTACGCCGATCACTCCGCCTTTGAAGGCCCACACCACAGGATCGCTGCGTTTTTTCCGGATGGAAGGACGCAACGCGTTGACGCCTGCGCGTTTGCAGGGGTATACAGTGCGCCGCGTTTTACCTGTGACCCTCTTGCGTACCGCGCACTCTTGATCACGCCTGGTTGACCCGCTCCGGCGGCACCTGAGGTCAAGAAACCCAAGGTAACCACCTTGCTCATTCCGCTGCGCCACGAGCGCGGTGGGTCCGATTCCGTCACAGATAAAAACAATGCAGGTGACTTCGTTCATGAGTGGACAAAACATGCATTCAGGCGAGCTCAAGCGGGGCCTGAAGAACCGCCATATCCAGTTGATCGCCCTTGGTGGTGCGATTGGTACCGGCCTGTTCCTCGGCTCGGCAGGCGTGATGAAATCCGCCGGCCCGTCAATGATCCTTGGCTACGCCATTTGCGGCTTCATCGCTTTCATGATCATGCGCCAGCTTGGCGAAATGATTGTTGAAGAGCCGGTGGCCGGCTCGTTCAGCCATTTTGCCCACACCTACTGGGGTGGTTTCGCCGGCTTCCTGTCGGGCTGGAACTGCTGGGTGCTGTACATCCTGGTCGGCATGTCGGAGCTTTCGGCGGTCGGCAAGTATGTTCACTACTGGTGGCCGGAGATCCCGACCTGGGTCACGGCGGCGGCGTTCTTCGTGCTGATCAACGCCATCAACCTGATGAACGTGAAGTTCTTCGGTGAAGCCGAATTCTGGTTTGCCATCATCAAGGTCGTGGCCATCGTCAGCATGATCGGCCTGGGTGCCTACCTGCTCACCAGTGGCAGCGGTGGCCCGGACGCCACCATCGCCAACCTGTGGTCGCATGGCGGTTTCTTCCCGAACGGTGTCAGCGGGCTGGTAATGGCCCTGGCGTTCATCATGTTCTCCTTCGGTGGCCTGGAAATGCTCGGCTTCACCGCTGCCGAGGCTGACAAGCCGAAGACCGTGATCCCCAAGGCGATCAACCAGGTCATCTACCGCATCCTGATCTTCTATGTCGGTGCGCTGGTGGTGCTGCTGTCGTTGACCCCGTGGGACAACCTGGTTGCCAGCATCGATGCCTCGGGTGGCAGCTATGGCAGCAGCCCGTTCGTGCAGGTGTTCTCGCTGCTGGGCAGTGATGTGGCCGCCCACTTGCTGAACTTCGTGGTGCTGACCGCAGCGCTGTCGGTGTACAACAGCGGCACCTACTGCAACGCCCGCATGCTGCTGGGCATGGCCGAGCAGGGCGATGCCCCGGCGTCGCTGGCCAAGGTCGACAAGCGTGGCGTGCCAGTGCGTTCGATCCTGGTGTCGGCCGCGGTGACCTTTGTCGCCGTGCTGCTCAACTACCTGATGCCTCAGAACGCCCTGGAGCTGCTGATGTCGCTGGTAGTGGCCACCCTGGTGATCAACTGGGCGATGATCAGCTATTCGCACCTGAAGTTCCGTCAGCACATGGACCGTACCGGCCAGAAGCCGCTGTTCAAGGCGCTGTGGTACCCCTACGGCAACTATGTGGTACTGGCCTTCGTGGTGCTGATTCTGGGCATCATGCTGATGATCCCGGGCATCCAGGTTTCGGTGTATGCGATCCCTGTGTGGCTGTTTGCGATGTTTGTTGTCTACATGGTCAAGCCGCGCCGCAGGATGAATGCCGGTGGGGTGGCGGGTACCGCAGCCAAGTAAGCAACCCAACGTAGTAAGAAGAAACCCCAAGCCAGGTGACCGGCTTGGGGTTTTTTATTGCCTGTGCCGGCCTCTTCAGATCTGTTCCAGCAACCAGCCCCTGAATGCCCGTAACGACGGCAAGGCCTCATTCCTGGGCGGGTAGATCAGGTAGTAACTGCGCTGGCTGGCAAACGCCACCCCAGGGCTGTACAGCTCTGCCTTGGCCAACTCCTCCTCTACCAGAATGCGCGGCACCAGGCCAATGCCAATCCCGGCGCGCACTGCCTGAATCAGGTGCGAAGTCAGCTCAAAGCTCGGCCCCAGGCGCATCGACCGGTGCGGCAGGCCATGGTGCGAGAACCACTCGCCCCAGGCGTGCGGGTTGTTCGCCACATTCAGCAGCACCTCTTCGCTTATCCTTGCCGGGCTCCAGGCCTGGCTAACCGCGGCGGCCTCCGGCGGCAGGATCACCACCAGTTCCTCGGCATGCAGGCGATGGCAGATGAGCCCCGGCAGATCGTGGCTGGCCACACCGATGGCCGCATCGATTTCGCTGGTGTCGAAGTTGATGGCTTCGATGCGTGAATGAATGTGCACCAGCATGCCTGGGTGGGCGTTATAGAACGCATGCAACCTCGGCAGCAGCCATTTCGAGCCGAAGGTAGGCAGCGTGGCCAGGCGCAAGGTGCCTACCCCTGACTGGTAGGCCAGTGCCTGCAGGGTGGCGCTGCGGATGCGCCCCAGTGCCTCACTGAGCTCGCGCTGGTACAGGCGGCCGACATCGGTCAGTTGCACCTGGCGGCCCTCGCGGCGGAACAGGGTCAGGCCCAGTTGCTGTTCCAGCGCCTGCACCTGGCGGCTGACCGCGCTCTGGGTCAGTGAAAGCTCGGCAGCGGCGCGGGTGTAGCTTTCATGCCGGGCGGCGGCCTCGAATGCCAGCAGCAGCGACATGGAAGGTGTCAGGTGGCGGTAATTCATTCATGAAAGTCATTGATAGCGGCAGGATTATCCGTTTGCCCTTGAGGCGAAACTACAGGAACATTGGCCTATACGTCATCCCCGCATGGCAACACTTATGCTGCGGTGACAGGAATCCCGTGAATTAGCCAATATCAAGAGGCCATCCTTCGATGATCGCCCAGCTGCCGACCGTTGCACCGAGCGCCGACTACCCAGAATTCCTCGAAGCCTTGCGCAACAGCGGCTTCCGTGGCCAGATCAGTGCCGACTACGGCACCCGCACCGTACTGGCCACCGATAACTCGATCTACCAGCGGTTGCCCCAGGCGGCGGTGTTCCCGCTGGACGCCGATGATGTGGCGCGGGTTGCCACGCTGATGAGCGAGGCGCGCTTCCAGCAGGTCAAGCTGACCCCGCGCGGCGGTGGCACCGGCACCAACGGCCAGTCGCTGACCGATGGCATCGTCGTCGACCTGTCGCGGCACATGAACAAGATCCTCGAAATCAATGTCGAGGAGCGCTGGGTACGGGTGCAGGCCGGTACGGTGAAGGACCAGCTCAATGCTGCGCTCAAACCGCACGGTCTGTTCTTCGCCCCCGAGCTGTCCACCTCCAACCGCGCCACCGTTGGCGGCATGATCAATACCGACGCCAGCGGGCAGGGCAGTTGCACCTATGGCAAGACCCGCGACCACGTGCTGGAGTTGCACAGCGTGCTGCTCGGTGGCGAGCGCCTGCACAGCCTGCCGATTGACGATGCCGCGCTGGAACAGGCCTGTGCCGCCCCCGGCCGGGTCGGCGAGGTCTACCGCATGGCCCGCGACATTCAGGAAACCCAGGCTGAGCTGATCGAAGCCACCTTCCCCAAGCTCAACCGTTGCCTGACCGGCTACGACTTGGCGCATCTGCGCGATGAGCAGGGCCGTTTCAACCTCAACAGCGTGCTGTGTGGCGCTGAGGGCTCGCTGGGCTATGTGGTTGAAGCCAAGCTCAACGTGCTGCCGATCCCCAAGTACGCGGTGCTGGTCAACGTGCGCTACACCAGTTTCATGGATGCCCTGCGCGACGCCAACGTGCTGATGGCGCACAAGCCGCTGTCGATCGAAACCGTCGACTCCAAGGTGTTGATGCTGGCGATGAAAGACATCGTCTGGCACAGCGTTGCCGAATACTTCCCGGCCGACCCCGAGCGCCCGACCTTGGGTATCAACCTGGTGGAGTTCTGTGGCGATGAGCCGGCCGAGGTCAACGCCAGGGTGCAGGCCTTTGTCGAACACTTGCAGGCGGACACCAGCGTCGAGCGGCTGGGGCATACCTTGGCCGAAGGCGCCGAGGCGGTCACCCGTGTCTACGTCATGCGCAAGCGCTCGGTGGGCCTGCTGGGTAACGTCGAGGGCGAGGTGCGCCCGCAGCCGTTTGTCGAAGACACCGCGGTGCCGCCGGAGCAGCTGGCCGACTACATCGCCGACTTCCGCGCGCTGCTCGATGGCTACGGCCTGGCCTACGGCATGTTCGGCCACGTCGATGCCGGCGTACTGCACGTGCGCCCGGCGCTGGACATGAAAGACCCCGCGCAGGCTGCGTTGGTCAAGCCGATTTCCGATGCAGTGGCGGCGCTGACCAAAAGTTACGGTGGCTTGCTGTGGGGCGAACACGGCAAAGGCCTGCGCTCCGAGTACGTGCCGGAGTACTTCGGCGAGCTGTACCCGGCGCTGCAGCGCCTGAAAGGTGCCTTCGACCCGCACAACCAGCTTAACCCGGGCAAGATCTGCACTCCGCCGGGCAGCACCGAGGGCCTGACCCCGGTCGATGGCGTGACCCTGCGCGGCGACCTCGACCGCACCATCGATGAGCGTGTGTGGCAGGATTTCCCCAGTGCCGTGCACTGCAACGGTAACGGCGCCTGCTACAACTACGACCCCAACGACGCCATGTGCCCGTCGTGGAAGGCCACCCGCGAACGCCAGCATTCGCCCAAGGGCCGTGCTTCGTTGATGCGCGAGTGGCTGCGCCTGCAGGGCGAGGCGAACATCGACGTGCTGGCCGCGGCGCGCAACAAGGTGTCGTGGCTCAAAGGCCTGCCAGCGCGGCTGCGCAACAACCGCGCACGCAGCCAGGGGCAGGAAGATTTCTCCCATGAAGTGTACGACGCCATGGCCGGTTGCCTGGCGTGCAAGTCGTGCGCCGGGCAGTGCCCGATCAAGGTTAACGTGCCGGATTTCCGTTCACGCTTCCTTGAGCTGTACCACGGCCGCTACCAGCGCCCGCTCCGTGACTACCTGATCGGCTCGCTGGAGTTCAGCATTCCGTACCTGGCCCACGCGCCAGGGCTTTACAACGCGGTGATGGGGTCGAAGTGGGTAACCCGGCTGCTGGCCGACAAGATCGGCATGGTCGACAGCCCGCTGATCAGCCGTTTCAACTTCCAGGCCACCCTGACCCGCTGCCGCGTTGGTGTGGCCAGCGTACCGGCCCTGCGTGAACTGACCCCGGCCCAGCGCGAGCGCAGCATCGTGCTGGTGCAGGACGCCTTTACCCGCTATTTCGAAACGCCGCTGCTGTCGGCCTTCATCGACCTGGCCCATCGCCTCGGTCATCGGGTGTTCCTGGCGCCGTACAGCGCCAACGGCAAGCCGCTGCACGTGCAGGGTTTCCTTGGCGCATTCGCCAAGGCGGCGATCCGCAACGCCACCCAGCTCAAGGCCCTGGCCGACTGTGGCGTGCCGCTGGTGGGCCTGGACCCGGCGATGACCCTGGTGTATCGCCAGGAATACCAGAAAGTGCCGGGGTTGGAAGATTGCCCTAAGGTGCTGTTGCCGCAGGAGTGGCTGATGGATGTGCTGCCCGAGCAGGCGCCGACCGCGCCGGGCAACTTCCGCCTGATGGCCCATTGCACCGAAAAGACCAACGTACCGGCCAGCACACGGCAGTGGGAGCAGGTGTTTGCCCGGTTGGGCCTGAAGCTGGTTACCGAGGCGACGGGTTGCTGCGGCATGTCCGGTACCTACGGGCATGAGGCGCGTAACCAGGAAACATCGCGGACCATCTTTGAGCAGAGCTGGGCCACCAAGCTGGACAAGGAGGGGGAGCCGCTAGCAACGGGCTACTCGTGCCGTAGCCAGGTCAAGCGCATGACCGAGCGCAAGATGCGCCACCCGCTGGAAGTGGTGTT
>NZ_JBNRIK010000036.1:25861-27546 GCF_053557975.1 Pseudomonas sp. XP2 | reverse complement strand
CAGGATCACCACAGGCCTGAACTTTGTGGTGATCCTGTGGGGGCTGGCTTGCCGGCGATAGGGCCAGTGCAGGCAATGCAAGGGTCAGGCTTCTTGCCCCCGATCTCTAGGCCGCCGCGCCTGCCTGTACAGATACAGGCTCAACACCAGCCCGCAAGCCGCGGCAGCCGCCGCAAACAGAAACATCGAAGCAAACCCGAACCCCGCCGCCACCGCGCCCACCAGTGGCCCGGTCACCCCCAGCGACAAATCGATGAACAGCGAATACGCCCCCACCGCCGCGCCGCGGTTGGCCGCCGACACCTGGTTCACCGCCTCCACGCCCAATGCCGGGAACACCAGCGAGAAACCAAACCCGCTCAGTGCTGCACCCGCCAATGCCAGTTCGGCACTGGGGGCCAGCCACAGCATCAGCAGCCCGAGTGTTTCCACCGACAGGCAGGCAATCGCCACCCGGAACCCGCCAATCCGGTTGATCAGGTTGCCGAACAGCAATCGCGCGCTGATGAAGCTGGCGCCGAACAGGCTCAGGGTCAACGCCGCATCGGCCCAGCCACGGCTGGCGTAGTACAGGGTGATGAAGGTGGCGATGGTGCCAAAGCCGATTGAGCCCAGGGCCAGTCCCGAGCCATGCGGGAACACCTTGCCCAGCACCCGCAGGAACGGCAGGCGTACACCGCTGACAATAGGCGCGGCCCGCTTGGGCCAGGCCAGCAGCAGGCCGAGGGCGCACAGCAGGATGATGCTGACGCCCATGCTCCACAGCCCCAGGCTCTTGACCATCAGTACGCCCAGCGGAGCGCCGATGGCCAGGGCGCCATAGCTGGCGATGCCGTTCCAGGAGATGACCTTGGCGGTGTTTTCGGCGCCTACCCGGCCGATGCCCCAGCCAATAGCGCCCGAGCCCACCAGGCTTTCGGCGCTGCCCAGCACCAGGCGGCCAACCAGCAGGCAGGTCAGGCTCAGCCAAGGCAGGTGGGTAAGGAAGGCGCACGCCAGCATGAACACCCCGCTAAGCCCGCAGCCGACCAAGCCATACATGACTGCTTTCTTGCTGCCATGGTTGTCGATGATGCGGCTGGCGGTAGGGCGGCTGAGCAGGGTGGCGAGGTACTGCACGCTGATCACCAGGCCGGCGACTACGGCGCTGAAACCCAGGTCGTTATGCACATAGCCGGGCAACACGGCCAGTGGAATGCCGATGTTCAGGTAGCCGATGAAGGTGAAGAGGACGATGGAGACGACTTGCAGGGTGACCGCAAGGGGGCGCGGTGAGTCGGGCATGGGGACCTACGTGTGTTCAGGACGGTGTGAAAACGTGATGACGGGGGTAGCCCGCAGGTCAGCCGTTTTCACACAGTCGGGGATGCGCAGTTATTCCTGGTCAGCGCTGGATTGATCGTCACCATCCTGCTCGACGGCAGCTGCCGGTTCGGCGTGAACGGTCACGGATGGCTCTTCTGGGTTCAGGCTTGGGAAGGGAAGATTCGGGATTTCGTGCATCTCGTCGTTCCTCGCAAGTGTGAGTGAAAAGTCTGCGCCAGGCGCGGTTGAAGCTTCGCAAAGCTGGGGCAGGATACACAAGTCTGGATGACAGTTTGGATTTTTTACCGGTCGCTTGTCGGTTTTGCGGGCGAACAGCGCACATTTTTCCTGCAAATAATTGGGGCCGCTTGGCGCCCCTT
>NZ_JBNRIK010000036.1:0-25762 GCF_053557975.1 Pseudomonas sp. XP2 | reverse complement strand
GGGGCGCGCAGCGGCCCCACTTCCTAAGCGATTACTTACGGCCTTCAGCCGTTTCAGCCACTTTGTCAGTGCGTGCGCACATGATGAAGTCGTTGCGGTGCAGGCCTTTGATCGAGTGGCTCCACCAGGTCACGGTAACTTTGCCCCACTCGGTCAGCAGCCCCGGGTGGTGGCCTTCGGCTTCGGCGATTTCGCCCACGGCGTTGGTGAACGCCAGGGCGTGCTTGAAGTTCTTGAACAGGAACACGCGCTCAAGCTCCATGTGGCCGTCACGCACTTCGATGTTCCAGTCCGGGATTTCGCGAATCAGTTCGGCCAGCTCGTCGTCGGAGACTTTCGGTGCGTCGGCGCGGCAGGCTTCGCAATGGGCTTGATTCAAGGCATTCATGAGATGTTTTCCGGTTCGAGTTGTTATCGGCAAGGTTGATCAGGCAGCGACCTTGGGTGGAAACTTCGGCGCGTGCAGGCCCAGCTGCATGGCTTTGTGGACCATGCCCATGATGTCTTCGTGGGCCAGGTCGAACAGGCGCTTCATGTTCGGCAGCACGAAATACACCGGCTGCAGGATGTCGATGCGGTATGGCGTACGCATGGCTTCGATCGGGTCGAAGGCCTGGTGCTCAGGCGCGTCAGACAGACTGTAGACGGTCTCTTTCGGCGACGAGAGAATGCCGCCGCCATAGATCTTGCGGCCTTGCGGGGTTTCCATCAGGCCAAACTCGATAGTCATCCAGTACAGGCGCGCAAGGTAGACGCGTTGTTCCTTGGTCGCGGCCAGGCCGAGCTTGCCGTAGGTATGGGTGAATTCGGCGAACCATGGGTTGGTCAGCAGCGGGCAGTGGCCGAAGATCTCGTGGAAGATATCGGGCTCTTGCAGGTAGTCCAGCTCCTCCGGGGTACGAATGAAGGTGGCAACCGGGAAGCGCTTGCTGGCCAGCAGTTCGAAGAAGGTCTGGAAGGGGATCAGTGCCGGTACCCGGGCAACTTGCCAGCCGGTGGTGGCGCCCAGCACCTTGTTGACCTCGCCCAGTTGCGGGATACGGTCATGGGGCAGCTTGAGCTGGTCGATGCCGTCCAGGTATTCCTGGCACGCGCGGCCCTCGATCACTTTCAGCTGGCGGGTGATCAGGGTGTTCCATACCGCATGCTCTTGCTGCGGGTAATCGATAAAACCATGCGCATCGGGCTCGCGTGCCACGTATTGCGTCTGTTTCATGAGGCTCTCCTGGTGAGGGCTTTTCTTGTTATGTGCAGGACATGACTCAGTAATATCCCCGCCCGGATCGGTTTGCACGATGGACCGCACGCCCTGTCGCGCGTTATCACCCTCATTTTCGTAACGATAATTTTACAAAATGCGGCAGGTGTCGGAAAATCCGAGGCATCTGGCTGATGGTTACACTGTTTTTGTCAGCTTCTCTTTACAACTTTTCTGCGCGGTGTTGAAAAACATTGGCGTTTCGCGGGCCCCACATGCGTATCAAAGTCCATTGCCAGAACCGGATTGGCATTCTGCGCGACATCCTCAACCTGCTGGTGGAGTACGGCATCAACGTGCTGCGTGGCGAGGTGGGCGGTGACCATGGCAACGCCATCTACCTGCATTGCCCGAACCTGATCAATCTGCAGTTCCAGGCACTGCGGCCCAAGTTCGAGGCGATTGCCGGCGTGTTCGGCGTCAAGCGCGTAGGGCTGATGCCCAGCGAGCGCCGCCACATGGAGCTGAATGCGCTGCTGGGGGCGCTGGATTTCCCGGTGCTGTCGATCGACATGGGCGGCAGTATCGTCGCCGCCAACCGCACGGCGGCGCAGCTGCTGGGGGTGCGGGTAGATGAGGTGCCTGGCATGCCGCTGGCACGCTATGTGGAAGACTTTGACCTGCCGGAGTTGGTGCGGGCCAACAAGTCGCGCATCAATGGCATGCGTATCAAGGTCAAAGGTGATGTGTTTCTGGCCGATATCGCGCCGCTGCAGTCCGAGCACGATGACAGTGAGGCGTTGGCGGGTGCGGTACTCACCCTGCACCGTGCAGACCGCATCGGCGAGCGTATCTACAACGTGCGCAAGCAAGAGCTGCGCGGCTTCGACAGCATCTTCCAGAGCTCGCGGGTGATGGCCGCCGTGGTACGTGAGGCGCGGCGCATGGCACCGCTGGATGCACCCTTGCTGATTGAAGGCGAGACCGGCACTGGCAAGGAGCTGCTGGCGCGCGCCTGCCATTTGGCCAGCCCGCGCGGGCAGTCGCCGCTGATGGCGCTCAATTGCGCCGGGTTGCCCGAGTCGATGGCCGAGACTGAACTGTTCGGTTACGGTCCCGGCGCGTTCGAAGGGGCGCGGGCCGAGGGCAAGCTGGGGCTGCTGGAGCTGACCGCCGGCGGCACGCTGTTTCTTGACGGAGTAGGGGAGATGAGCCCGCGCCTGCAAGTGAAGCTGCTGCGCTTTCTGCAAGACGGCTGCTTCCGCCGGGTAGGCAGCGATGAAGAGGTGTACCTGGATGTGCGGGTGATTTGCGCGACCCAGGTGGATTTGTCGGAACTGTGTGCCCGTGGCGAGTTTCGCCAGGACCTGTATCACCGCCTGAACGTATTGTCGCTGCACATTCCGCCTTTGCGTGAATGCATGGATGGGTTGGAAGGGCTGGTACAGCACTTTCTCGATCAGGCCAGCCGGCAGATCGGCTGCGCCATGCCCCGCCTGGCGCCAGCAGCAATGGAAAAACTTGGGCAATACCATTGGCCGGGTAATGTAAGGCAGTTGGAAAACGTATTGTTTCAGGCGGTTTCTTTATGTGAAGGCGGCGTGGTCAAAAGCGAGCATATTCGCTTGCCGGATTATGGCGTGCGGCAACCGTTGGGTGAGTTTTCGCTGGAAGGGGATCTTTCGCAGATTGTCGGGCGCTTTGAAAAGGCGGTACTGGAAAGTTTGATGGGGGAGTTTTCGAGTAGTCGGGCTTTGGGGAAAAGATTGGGTGTTTCGCACACGACAATTGCCAACAAGTTGAGGGATTACTCGCTTAACAAGTCTGCGGATTAGTTGTCAGGCAAAGAACTTGGGACTGCTTCGCAGTCCTTTCGCGGCGCAAGGCCGCTCCTACAGGTACGGCGCGGGTTTGAGGATTGCGCAATACCTGCAGGAGCGGCCTTGTGTCGCGATAGGGGCCCGCAGGGCCCCGATTCACAAGGTATCAGCCGTTGGAGCAGCCGTTCCCCATCACGCGGTATTCGAGAATGTGCTTCTGGCCCTGGGAGTCCTCGTAGGTCATGCGGGCTGGCACGACTTCGCACACATTGGGCACTTCGCTCATGGAGATGACGCGGGCAATGTCCAGGTGTTGCGAGTAACTGTATTGTTCAACCGGAATCTGCTCGGCATCTTTGGCTTCGCCGGCCATCGCCGCGCCGCAAAGACTGCCAAGTACCAATACCAGTAAAGCTTTCATTTTCTATTTACCTGTCTAAGGTCGTGAGGGGGCACGCGGCGCTTATGGCGCCGCGAGTACAGCGAGTTTTAACTATCGGGATGAGATGGAGATTAACGCTTGCCTTCGTGGGGGCTGTTACCAGTTGTTAATCGCCTTGCCGTTGCTGGCGAGGTGAATTTTATGGCGGTGGCCAAGGCTGAAACAGTGGGTCTTTTGATAAAGTGTTTTGACAGAATCTGTAACAATCCCCTGGTAACCGCCTCTTTTTTTTCGACGCAGGGTCTGTAATGCCCGGGCCAGAGCGCTTGGGCGGAACGGGCGTACCAAATTACTACCAACGTCGAATGGCTTTTGTCGCTCTGGTACAGTTACAAACGGTTCCATACAAAAACAACTATTACACCGAGGTAACACAGATGAGTGCGGCTCCACTGTATCCCGTTCGTCCCGAGGTTGCGGCCACTACCCTGACCGACGAGGCCACCTACAAGGCCATGTACCAGAAATCGGTGATCAACCCGGACGGCTTCTGGCGCGAGCAGGCCCAGCGTATCGACTGGATCAAACCGTTCACCAAGGTCAAGCAAACCTCCTTTGATGACCATCACGTCGATATCAAATGGTTCGCCGACGGCACTCTGAACGTTTCCTCCAACTGCCTGGACCGCCACCTTGAAGAGCGTGGCGACCAGCTGGCAATCATCTGGGAGGGCGACGACCCTTCCGAGCACCGCAACATCACTTACCGTGAGCTGCACGAGCAGGTCTGCAAGTTCGCCAACGCCCTGCGTGGCCAGGACGTGCACCGTGGTGATGTGGTCACCATCTATATGCCGATGATCCCCGAGGCCGTGGTCGCCATGCTGGCCTGTGCCCGTATCGGTGCGATCCACTCGGTGGTCTTCGGTGGCTTCTCCCCTGAGGCCTTGGCTGGCCGCATCATCGATTGCGAGTCCAAAGTGGTGATCACCGCCGACGAAGGCGTACGTGGCGGCCGTCGTACCCCGCTCAAGGCCAACGTCGACCTGGCGCTGACCAACCCTGAAACCAAAAGCGTACAGAAGATCATCGTGTGCAAGCGCACCGGTGGTGAGATTGCCTGGCACCAGCACCGCGACATCTGGTACGAAGACCTGATGAAAGTGGCCTCCAGCCACTGCGCGCCAAAAGAAATGGGTGCTGAAGAAGCGCTGTTCATCCTTTATACCTCCGGCTCTACGGGCAAGCCCAAGGGTGTGCTGCACACCACCGGTGGTTACCTGGTGTATGCCGCGCTGACCCACGAGCGCGTGTTCGACTACCGCCCGGGCGAGGTCTACTGGTGCACCGCCGACGTCGGCTGGGTCACTGGCCACAGCTATATCGTCTACGGCCCGCTGGCCAATGGCGCCACCACCTTGCTGTTCGAGGGCGTGCCAAACTATCCGGACATTACCCGCGTGTCGAAGATCGTCGACAAGCACAAGGTCAACATCCTCTACACCGCCCCAACCGCCATTCGCGCGATGATGGCCGAAGGGCAGGCCGCTGTTGAGGGGGCCGATGGTTCCAGCCTGCGCCTGCTTGGCTCGGTGGGCGAGCCGATCAACCCTGAGGCCTGGAACTGGTACTACAAGACCGTTGGCAAGGAGCGTTGCCCGATCGTCGACACCTGGTGGCAGACCGAGACCGGCGGCATCCTGATCAGCCCGCTGCCGGGCGCTACCGGTCTCAAGCCGGGCTCGGCAACCCGTCCGTTCTTTGGCGTGGTGCCTGCGCTGGTGGACAACCTGGGTAACCTGATCGAGGGCGCGGCCGAAGGCAACCTGGTGATCCTCGACTCCTGGCCGGGCCAGTCGCGTTCGCTGTACGGCGACCACGACCGCTTCGTTGACACCTACTTCAAGACGTTCCGTGGCATGTACTTCACCGGTGACGGTGCGCGCCGCGACGAAGATGGCTACTACTGGATCACTGGCCGTGTGGATGACGTGCTCAACGTGTCTGGCCATCGTATGGGTACTGCCGAAATCGAAAGCGCCATGGTGGCGCACTCGAAAGTTGCCGAGGCGGCAGTGGTTGGCGTGCCGCACGACATCAAGGGCCAGGGCATCTATGTGTATGTCACCCTGAATGCCGGTGTCGAGGCCAGCGAGCAACTGCGCCTGGAGCTGAAGAACTGGGTGCGCAAGGAAATCGGCCCGATTGCCTCGCCGGACGTGATCCAGTGGGCGCCGGGGTTGCCGAAGACGCGTTCGGGCAAGATCATGCGCCGTATCCTGCGCAAGATTGCCACCAGTGAGTATGATGCTTTGGGCGATATCTCCACCTTGGCCGACCCGGGTGTGGTGCAGCACCTGATCGATACCCACAAGGCCATGAGCCTGGCTTCGGCCTGATAGCCTCGTCGCTTACGCGGTGGGAGCGCCACGACCAGACTAAACCCCGCCCGGGCAACCGGCGGGGTTTTTGCTTTACTGTTACCCGACATTCATCGGTAACTGTTCTGTCACCGGTCCCGCACAGGTTCGGGGCGCGAGGAAACACATCTGGCCCGTTTTGGTGCATTTGCGTAGCCAATTTGTGCAACACAGCACGCTCCACTTGCCGTAGTACAAGGCTTTGCCAATAATAGGCCCAGGAATTGCTAGGTCTATAGGTTCTATTTCTTGCGCTTTTGCATATTTTGCATTGGCTGTCAACATCGCCCGCAGCGGTTTCAGGCGCTTCTGTAAGTAGTTGTCGCTTTGAAGAAATATCGACTACCGGGCTGTCGCTAAAATGCCACTCACTCGCTCGTGGTCTGCGACCTTGGTCGAACCCTGCGCGGCTCGCGTTGTACCCATTCGCATATCGGGCAGTTGTTACCTGCCTTGTATTGCCCCGTACCGATGGAGTTACCTGATGAAGAAGCTCGCACTGCTTGGCGCCCTGGCGCTGTCTGTGTTTTCCCTGGTGTCGCAGGCCGATGAAAAACCACTGAAAATCGGCATTGAAGCCGCCTACCCACCCTTCGCCTTCAAGCAGCCTGACGGCAGCATCGCCGGCTTCGACTACGACATCGGCAACGCCCTGTGCGAAGAGATGAAGGCCAAGTGCACCTGGGTCGAGCAGGAGTTCGACGGCCTGATCCCTGCGCTTAAGGTGCGTAAGATCGACGCCATTCTGTCCTCCATGTCGATCACTGAAGACCGTAAGAAGTCGGTCGACTTCACCAAGCGCTACTACCTCACCCCGGCGCGCCTGGTCATGAAGGACGGCACCGCTGTCAGCGACAGCCTGGATGAGCTCAAAGGCAAGAAGATCGGTGTGCAGCGTGGCTCGATCCATGACCGCTTCGCCAAGGAAGTGCTGGGCGCCAAAGGGGCCACCGTGGTGCCTTACGGCACCCAGAACGAAATCTATCTGGACGTGGCGGCCGGTCGCCTCGACGGCACCGTGGCTGACGCCACCCTGCTGGAAGACGGGTTCCTCAAGACCGACGCCGGCAAGGGCTTCGCCTTCGTAGGCCCGGCTTTCACCGACGCCAAATACTTCGGTGACGGCATCGGCATTGCCGTACGCAAGGGCGACAAGGCCAACGTCGACCGCATCAACGCGGCTATCGACGCCATCCGTGCCAACGGCAAGTACAAAGAAATCGAGAAGAAGTACTTCAACTTCGATATCTACGGTCCAGACTCGAACTAAGACGTCGGGTTTCACCTGTGCAATGGTGCAAACAGCAGAAGCTCTGAGGTTTGCACCATTTTTCATTCTCTAGGTCGAGGACCTCATCATGTTGAAAGGCTACGGGGCAGTCATCCTCGACGGGGCGTGGCTGACGCTGCAGCTCGCCCTGTCGTCGATGGCCCTGGCCATCGTGCTCGGCCTGATCGGTGTGGCGCTGCGCTTGTCGCCGGTGCGCTGGCTGGCCTGGCTGGGCGATCTGTATTCCACGGTGATCCGTGGTATTCCGGACTTGGTCCTGATCCTGCTGATCTTCTACGGCGGGCAAGACATCATCAACCGGGTGGCGCCGCTGCTCGGCTACGAAGACTACATCGACCTCAACCCGCTGGTTGCGGGTATTGGCACGTTGGGCTTCATCTTTGGCGCGTACCTGTCGGAAACCTTCCGCGGTGCCTTCCTCGGCATTCCCAAAGGCCAGGCCGAAGCGGGCGTGGCGTATGGCATGAGCAACCGCCAGGTGTTCTTCCGCATCCAGGTGCCGCAAATGATTCGCCTGGCGATCCCGGGCTTCACCAACAACTGGCTGGTGCTGACCAAGGCCACCGCGCTGATCTCGGTAGTCGGCCTCCAGGACATGATGTTCAAGGCCAAGCAGGCGGCCGATGCCACCCGCGAGCCTTTCACCTTCTTCCTGGCGGTGGCGGCCCTGTACCTGGTGCTGACCAGTGTCTCGCTGCTGGCCCTGAAGTATCTCGAGCGCCGCTACTCGGTGGGCGTCAAGGTGGCTGAACTATGATCTTCGACTACAACGTCGTCTGGGAGGCATTGCCGATGTACTTCGGCGGCCTGCTGACCACCCTCAAGCTGCTGGCGATTTCGCTGTTCTTCGGCCTGCTGGCGGCCATTCCGCTGGGCCTGATGCGCGTGTCCAAACAGCCTGCGATCAACCTCGTGGCATGGCTCTACACCTACGTGATTCGCGGCACGCCAATGCTGGTGCAGCTGTTTCTGATCTACTACGGCCTGGCGCAGTTCGAGGCGGTACGCGAAAGCTTCCTGTGGCCGCTGTTGTCCAGCGCCACGTTCTGCGCCTGCCTGGCGTTCGGTATCAATACCAGTGCCTATACCGCCGAAATCATCGCCGGCAGCCTCAAGGCCACGCCGCACGGCGAGATCGAGGCGGCCAAGGCCATGGGCATGTCGCGCATGAAGATGTACCGGCGCATCCTGCTGCCGTCGGCCCTGCGCCGCGCGCTGCCGCAGTACAGCAACGAAGTGATCATGATGCTGCAGACCACCAGCCTGGCGTCGATCGTCACCCTGATCGACATCACCGGTGCCGCACGCACGGTCAATGCCCAGTACTACCTGCCTTTCGAGGCCTATATCACGGCGGGCGTGTTCTACCTGTGCCTGACCTTCATCCTGGTGCGCCTGTTCAAGATGGCCGAACGCCGCTGGCTCGGCTACCTGGCGCCGCGCAAGCACTGACCGCTTTGTGAGAATCGACAGCATGTACAAACTCGAAGTCCAAGACCTGCACAAGCGCTACGGCAGCCATGAAGTGCTAAAGGGCGTGTCCCTGGCGGCCAAGGCCGGCGACGTCATCAGCATTATCGGCTCCAGTGGTTCGGGCAAGTCGACCTTCCTGCGCTGCATCAACCTGCTGGAGCAGCCGCACGCTGGCAAGATCCTGCTCAACAACGAAGAACTCAAGCTGGTCGCCGCCAAGGACGGTGCGCTGAAGGCCGCCGACCCGCGCCAGCTGCAGCGCATGCGCTCGCGCCTGTCGATGGTGTTCCAGCACTTCAACCTGTGGTCGCACATGACGGCGCTGGAGAACGTGATCGAAGCGCCGGTCCATGTACTGGGTGTGAACAAGAAAGAAGCCCTTGAAAAGGCCGAGCACTACCTGGCCAAGGTGGGGGTGGCCCACCGCAAGGACGCTTTCCCCGGGCATATGTCGGGCGGTGAGCAACAACGTGTGGCAATTGCCCGGGCCCTGGCCATGGAGCCGGAGGTCATGCTGTTCGATGAGCCGACTTCGGCGCTCGACCCGGAGCTGGTGGGGGATGTGCTCAAGGTCATGCAGGCGCTGGCTCAGGAGGGCCGGACCATGGTGGTGGTGACTCACGAAATGGGCTTTGCTCGTGAGGTGTCCAACCAGCTGGTGTTCTTGCACAAAGGCCTGGTGGAAGAGACCGGCTGCCCTCGCGAAGTACTGGCCAACCCGCGGTCGGAGCGCCTGAAGCAGTTCCTCTCGGGCAGCCTGAAGTAAAAGCTGCATTTTTGCACCAGAATAGGGCATGCTGCGCTGCGAGCGCAGCCTGACCCGGCGCACAGACTCGAACGACCTCAGGTTTCGGACCGCACCCTATGACCACCCAGCGAATCGGTTTTCTCATCTGGCCCAGCACCAAGCCCTTGACCCTGGCGCTGGCCGAGGAAGTGTTGCAGGTGGCGCAGCGGGTGCATCCGGATGTGGTTTACGAACTGGCCTTTCTACAGGCGGAGCCAGCGCAAGAAGGCGGTTGGCGCCTGCCCGGCGAGCCGTGGGCCGGCCGCCTGGAGGGGTGCCACAAACTGTTCCTGGTTGCTGATGAGCCGCCTGCGGCGGTAGGGGCGTCCCTGTCGACTGCGCTCAAGCAGCTGGCGCGCAGTGGCTGCATGATCGCCGGCTTGTCTGCAGGGGTTTATCCGCTGGCGATGCTGGGCCTGCTCGACGGTTACCGGGCTGCGGTGCACTGGCGCTGGCAGGACGATTTTGCCGAACGCTTCCCCAAGGTCATCGCCACCAGCCACCTGTTCGACTGGGACCGTGATCGCCTGACGGCCTGTGGCGGCATCGCCGTGGCCGACCTGCTGCTGGCAGTGCTGGCCCGTGACCACGGGGCGGAGCTGGCGGGTGCGGTGTCGGAAGAACTGGTGGTGGAGCGCATCCGTGAGGGTGGCGAGCGTCAGCGCATACCGCTGCAAAACCGCCTGGGTTCGAGTCATCCCAAACTGACCCAGGCGGTGCTGTTGATGGAAGCCAACATCGAAGAACCGCTGACCACCGACGAGATTGCTCAGCATGTGTGCGTGTCGCGTCGCCAGCTGGAGCGTATCTTCAAACAGTACCTGAACCGCGTGCCTAGCCAGTACTACCTGGAGCTGCGGCTCAACAAGGCGCGGCAGATGCTGATGCAGACCAGTAAGTCGATCATCCAGATCGGCTTGTCCTGTGGCTTCTCCTCGGGGCCGCATTTTTCCAGTGCCTATCGCAACTTCTTTGGCGCCACGCCACGGGAAGACCGCAACCAGCGACGCAGCAGCAGCCCGTTCGAACTGAGCTCGGCGCCTGCCGAAAAGGGCTGAAACGTTGCTGTCAGTGCTGGCCCTTTCGCGGGGCAAGCCCGCTCCCACAGATGCTCGTTGCCATCTGATTCAGTAGTGAATCTGTGGGAGCGGGCTTGTCCCGCGAAAGGGCCGGTGCAGGCAGCGTTCAATCCCAATGTGAACACCCGTTCACCCAGCATCCTCTCTCCCGTACACTGCGCGATTGCGACAGTGTTTGTCGCATTGCCGAAAGCCTTGTCAAAACTGGGTTTTGCGCTGTAACAAGTTGTCGCTTGGCCGCAAGGACAGGCGCGGATCAGTCCTTACAATCCCCCCATCGCTCGCCCACTTCCAGGCCAGCGTTCCTCTTCAGGAGACTCAGATGTCCGTTGAGCAAGCCCCGGTGCAACGTGCCGATTTCGACCAGGTCATGGTCCCCAACTATTCTCCGGCGGCCTTCATTCCTGTGCGAGGCGAGGGTTCCCGTGTGTGGGACCAGTCGGGTCGCGAGCTGATCGATTTTGCCGGTGGCATCGCGGTAAACGCCCTGGGCCACTGCCACCCGGCACTGGTCAAGGCCCTGACCGACCAGGCCAACACGCTCTGGCACGTATCCAACGTGTTCACCAACGAGCCGGCCCTGCGCCTGGCTCACAAGCTGGTGGACGCTACCTTTGCCGACCGGGCGTTCTTCTGCAACTCCGGCGCCGAGGCCAATGAGGCCGCTTTCAAGCTGGCCCGTCGCGTCGCCCATGACCGCTTCGGCCCGGAAAAGCACGAAATCATCGCCACGGTGAACAGCTTCCACGGCCGCACCTTGTTCACCGTCAGCGTTGGTGGGCAGCCGAAGTACTCCGACGGTTTCGGTCCGAAGATCACTGGCATCAGCCACGTGCCGTACAACGACCTGGAAGCGTTGAAGGCAAAGATTTCCGACAAGACCTGCGCCGTGGTGATCGAGCCGATCCAGGGCGAGAGCGGCGTGGTGCCGGCCGACAAGGCCTACCTGGAAGGCGCGCGCAAGCTGTGCGACGAGCACAACGCCCTGCTGATCTTCGACGAAGTGCAGACTGGCGTGGGCCGTACCGGTTCGCTGTATGCCTACCAGCACTACGGCGTGACGCCCGACATCCTGACCAGCGCCAAGAGCCTGGGCGGGGGCTTCCCGATCGGCGCCATGCTGACCACCACCGAACTGGCCAAGCACCTGGCGGTCGGCACACACGGCACCACCTACGGCGGTAACCCGCTGGGCTGCGCCGTCGCCTGCGCGGTGTTGGATGTGGTCAATACCCCTGAAACCTTGGCCGGCATCAAGGCCAAGCACGCACGCTTCAAAACCCGCCTGGAACAGATCGGCCAGAAGTACAACCTGTTCACCCAGGTACGTGGTGTTGGTCTGCTGATCGGCTGCGTACTTGCCGAGGCCTGGCAGGGCAAGGCCAAGGACGTGCTCAACGCTGCCGAGAAAGAAGGCGTAATGGTGCTGCAGGCCGGCCCGGACGTGGTCCGTTTTGCGCCAAGCCTGGTGGTTGAAGACGCCGACATCGATGAAGGCCTGGACCGCTTCGAGCGCGCTGTGGCTGCCTTGACCAAAGGCTGATCCGCCTGCGGTCCCGTCGCCGGCCCAGGCCACTAGCGGGCCTGGCCGGCGATAACCGATTCCACTGCAGGTGCCTGTGTACCTGCCGTTTTTCCGTGCCGCGGTGAGCGGCCCGTATTCCAAAGGAGTGACACCATGCTGGTGATGCGCCCCACGCAAATGGCTGATCTGAACGAAGTGCAGCGCATGGCTGCAGACAGCCCCATTGGTGTCACCTCGCTGCCGGACGACGCTGCTCGCCTGGGCGACAAGATCGCCGCTTCCGAGACTTCCTTCGCCGCCGAGGTCAGCTTCAACGGCGAGGAAAGCTACTTTTTTGTGCTTGAAGACAGCGAGACCGGCAAGCTGGCCGGCTGCTCGGCCATTGTCGCTTCGGCTGGCTACTCCGAGCCGTTCTACAGTTTTCGTAACGAAACCTTCGTGCATGCCTCGCGCGAACTGAAGATCCACAACAAGATCCACGTGCTGTCGCTGTGTCATGACCTGACCGGCAACAGCCTGCTGACCAGCTTCTATGTATTGCCGGAGCTGGTGAACAGCGGCTGGGCCGAGCTCAATTCGCGCGGTCGCCTGCTGTTCATGGCCGCGCACCCGGAGCGTTTCGCCGACTCGGTAGTGACCGAAATCGTCGGTTACAGCGACGAGAATGGCGAATCGCCGTTCTGGGATGCCATCGGCCGCAATTTCTTCGACCTTAACTACTCCGACGCCGAGCGCCTGTGTGGCCTGAAGAGCCGCACTTTCCTCGCCGAACTGATGCCGCATTACCCTATCTACGTGCCGCTGCTGCCCGATGAGGCGCAGGAAGCCATGGGGCAGGTGCACCCGCGCGCGCAGATCACCTTCGACATCCTCATGCGCGAAGGCTTCGAGACCGAGCATTACATCGACATTTTCGACGGCGGCCCGACTCTGCATGCGCGCACTTCGGGCATTCGCTCGATTGCCCAGAGCCGCTCGGCGCCGGTGAAAATCGAGGACGCGCCGGGCAAGGGGGGGCGCCCGTACCTGGTGTGCAACGGCCAGTTGCAGGACTACCGCGCAGTGCTGCTGGACCTGGACTGGGTGCCCGGCAAGCCGGTGTGCCTGAGCCTGGCTGCGGCCGATGCGCTGGGTGTGGGCGAGGGTGGCAGTGTGCGCCTGGTCGCAGTCTGAGGTCTGGTAACAGACGTTTCGGGATTGATGCGTTAGAAGAGTTTTGCGCCGGCCGCCGCCGCCGCACAAGGAGATAGCATGATCGTTCGTCCTGTACGCAGCAGCGATTTGCCTGCGTTGATCGAATTGGCACGCAGCACCGGCACCACCGGGCTGACCACGCTGCCGGCCAACGAAGAACGCTTGGGGCATCGCGTTGGCTGGGCGGAAAAGAGCTTCCGTGGCGAAGCCGAGCGTGGCGACACCGACTACCTGTTCGTGCTGGAAAACGACGAAGGCCTGGTGGTGGGCATCAGTGCCATCGCGGGTGCCGTCGGCCTGCGCGAGCCGTGGTACAACTATCGGGTCGGCCTGACCGTCAGCGCCTCGCAGGAGCTGAAGATCTATCGCGAAATCCCCACCCTGTTCCTCGCCAACGACCTGACCGGCAACTCTGAACTGTGCTCGCTGTTCCTGCGCAGCGACTACCGCTCCGGGCTCAATGGCCGCCTGCTGTCGCGCGCGCGCATGCTGTTCATTGCTGAGTTCCCGGAGCTGTTCGGCAAAAAGATCATCGCCGAAATGCGTGGCATGTCCGACGAGCATGGCCGTTCGCCTTTCTGGGAAAGCCTTGGCCGGCATTTCTTCAAGATGGAGTTCAGCCAGGCGGACTACCTGACCGGCGTAGGCAACAAGTCGTTCATCGCCGAGCTGATGCCCAAGTTCCCGCTGTACACCTGCTTCCTGTCCGAGGCGGCGCGCGAGGTGATCGGCCGCGTGCACGTCGACACCGAGCCGGCGCTGGCCATGCTCAAGCAGGAAGGTTTCAACTATCAGGGCTATGTCGACATCTTCGACGCAGGCCCCGCCATCGAGTGTGATACCGCCAAGATCCGCGCCGTGCGCGAGAGCCAGACCTTGGTGCTGGCAGTCGGCACGCCGGGCGATGACGCTACCCCTTACATCATCCACAACCGCAAACGCGACGATTGCCGCATCACTGCCGCTCCGGCGCGGCTGGCCGCCGGTACCCTGGTGGTCGACCCGTTGACCGCCAAGCGTCTGCGCATGGGGGCTGGCGACAACGTGCGTGCCGTGCCGCTGTCGGCCAGCCGGGAGGCCCAATAAATGACCACGCATTACATCGCAGGCAATTGGCTGGCGGGGCAGGGCGAAGCCCTGCAGTCGCTGAACCCGGTAACCCAGGCTGTCATCTGGCAAGGGCAGGGCGCTGACGCCAGCCAAGTGGACGCCGCTGTGCAGGCAGCGCGCCGGACCTTCCCGGCGTGGGCACAACTGAGCCTGGAAGCGCGCATCGATGTGCTGGAGAAGTTCGCCGAACAGCTGAAAAAGCATGCCGAAGCGTTGGCACAGTGCATCGGTGAGGAAACCGGAAAGCCCCTGTGGGAGTCGGCGACCGAAGTCACCAGCATGATCAACAAGGTGGCGATCTCGGTACAAAGCTACCGCGAGCGCACCGGGGAAAAGAGCGGCCCGCTGGCCGACGCCACGGCCGTGCTGCGGCACAAGCCCCATGGCGTGGTGGCGGTGTTCGGCCCCTACAACTTCCCCGGTCACTTGCCCAATGGCCATATTGTGCCGGCGCTGCTGGCGGGTAACTGCGTGGTGTTCAAGCCCAGCGAGCTGACGCCCAAGGTCGCCGAGCTGACCGTCAACTGCTGGATCGCCGCCGGCCTGCCGGCGGGCGTGCTGAACCTGGTGCAAGGCGCGCGTGAAACCGGTGTGGCACTGGCCGCCAACCCGGGGATCGATGGCCTGTTCTTCACAGGTTCCAGCCGCACCGGCAACTTGCTGCACCAGCAGTTCGCCGGTCGCCCGGACAAGATTCTGGCCCTGGAAATGGGGGGCAACAACCCGCTGGTGGTAGACGAGGTCAAGGACCTCGACGCTGCGGTGTACACCATTATCCAGTCGGCGTTCATTTCTGCCGGGCAGCGTTGCACCTGCGCGCGGCGCCTGCTGGTGCCGCAAGGCGCCTGGGGTGATGCGCTGATCGCACGCCTGGTCGAGGTGTGCAAAACCATCACGGTGGGTGCATTTGACGATCAGCCAGCGCCGTTCATGGGCTCGGTCATTTCGCTGCAGGCGGCGCGGGCGCTGATTGCGGCCCAGGCCGAACTGGCCGCCAAGGGTGGCGTGAAGCTGCTGGAAATGACCCAGCCGCAGGCCGATGCCGCGCTGCTGACCCCGGGCATTGTCGATGTCACAGGCGTGGCCGAGCGCCCGGACGAGGAGTTCTTTGGCCCGCTGTTGCAGGTGATCCGTTACGCCGACTTCGATGCCGCCATCGATGAAGCCAACAACACCCAGTTCGGTCTGGCCGCCGGCTTGCTGTCCGACTCGCGTGCCCGCTACCAGTACTTCTGGCTGCGTAGCCGCGCCGGCATCGTCAACTGGAACAAGCAACTGACCGGCGCCGCCAGCAGCGCGCCGTTCGGTGGCGTGGGTGCCAGTGGCAACCACCGCGCCAGTGCCTACTACGCGGCTGACTACTGTGCTTACCCCGTGGCTTCGCTGGAGACCGCCAGCCTTGCCTTGCCGGCGACACTCACGCCGGGCGTCACCCTATAACAACAGGTCACGGAGCCTAGCCGATGAAATCCTATGAAGTGAATTTTGATGGCCTGGTGGGGCCTACCCACAACTATGGCGGCCTGTCTTACGGCAACGTGGCTTCGCAGAGCAACAGCCAGCAGGGTTCCAGCCCGCGCGAAGCCGCGCGTCAAGGTCTGGCAAAAATGAAAGCGCTGGCCGACATGGGCTTCAAGCAGGGCGTGCTGGCGCCGCAAGAGCGCCCGGATGTGGCCGCGCTGCGCCGCCTGGGGTTTAGCGGCAGCGATGCCGAGGTCATCCAGCGTGCTGCGAAAGACGCCATGCCGTTGCTGGTGGCCAGCTGCTCGGCCTCGAGCATGTGGGTGGCCAATGCGGCCACGGTCAGCCCCAGTGCCGACACGGCGGATGGCCGCGTGCACTTCACCGCCGCCAACCTGAACTGCAAGTACCACCGCAGCATCGAGCACCCGACCACCAGCCGTGTGCTGGGCGCCATGTTCAACAACGAGAAACACTTTGCCCACCACGCAGCATTGCCGGCCGTGGCACAGTTCGGTGACGAGGGCGCGGCCAACCACACGCGCTTCTGCCGTGCTTATGGTGACCCCGGCGTGGAGTTTTTCGTTTATGGCCGCAGTGCCTTCGACAGCCGTTACCCGGCGCCGCAGAAGTACCCGGCCCGGCAAACCCTGGAGGCTTCGCAGGCCGTGGCCCGGTTGCATGGGTTGAGCGATGGCGGTGTGGTCTACGCTCAACAGAACCCCGCCGTGATCGATCAGGGCGTGTTCCATAACGACGTGATTTCGGTGGGCAACGGCGAAGTGCTGTTCTATCACGAGGACGCGTTCCTCGAGACCGACGCGGTGCTTGGTCAGCTGCGCGCTAAACTGGCCAACAAGGGCGGCCACTTCCAGGCCATCTGTGTGCCACGTGCGGCGGTGGCGGTAGAGGATGCCGTGCGCTCTTACCTGTTCAACAGCCAGTTGCTCAGCCGCGATGACGGCTCCATGCTGCTGGTGGTGCCGGAGGAGTGCCGCAACAACGAGCGGGTCTGGGCCTACCTGGGCCAGCTGACCAGCCAAGGTGGCCCGGTCAGGGAGGTCAAGGTATTCGACCTCAAGCAAAGCATGCAGAACGGCGGTGGCCCGGCTTGCCTGCGTCTGCGCGTGGCGTTGAAGGAATCGGAACTGGCGGCGGTGAACCAAGGCGTTATCATGACCGCCCCGCTGTACGACACCCTGGTGCAGTGGGTCGACAAGCATTACCGCGATCGCCTGGGCGAAGCGGACCTGGCCGACCCGCAGTTGCTGGTGGAATGCCGTACGGCACTGGACGAATTGACCCAGATCCTGAAGTTGGGCTCGGTATACCCGTTCCAACGCCAACCTTGAAGAGAGACTTTGCAATGACCGATGCCCTGCGCCTGATCCTTGAAGATGAAGACGGCACCCAGCTGGAAACCTCCTGCACCCGTTTTGCCGTGGTCTGGCAAGGCAAGGAAGTGTGGATTCAGCAGGACGGCCGTGGCCAGCTGCTGATCGGTGTAGATGTCGATGAAGATGACACCGAGTACGCCAACCTGCTGCTGCGCCCGATGGCCACCAACCTGGTCAGCCTGCAGCTGGAAATGGAGCCGGCCGAGGTTGGCGAAGACGACGATCACGTCCATGGCCCTGACTGCGGCCACCACCACTAAGGAAGCCCCTATGCTCGCCCTTGGCAAATTGCTTGAGCTGACACTCACCGATCACGAACCGGCCGAGAAGACCCAAGTGACACCCAAGGGCGCGCGTTTGCGCTGGCTGGGGGAGGGCGCGCTCGAAGTGCGCCCCGCCGAAAGCGATGATTGCGGGCTGGACTTGTTATTGTCTGCGGGCATTCATGGCAACGAAACGGCGCCGATCGAATTGCTCGAACGGCTGTTGCACGGTGTGGCCAACGGCAAGATCAAACCCAAGGCACGGCTGCTGTTCCTGTTTGGCAACCCGGCGGCGATCCGCAAGGGCGAACGGTTCATCGAGCAGGACATCAATCGGCTGTTCAACGGCCGCCATGAGCTTTCCAGTGGCTTCGAGGCATTACGTGCCGCCGAGCTGGAACAGTTCGCCCGGGTGTTCTTCAGCAAGCCGGAGCGCAGCCGCCTGCACTACGACCTGCATACCGCCATCCGCGGTTCGAAGATCGAGCAATTTGCCTTGTACCCCTATAAAGAAGGGCGCAAGCACTCCCGTCGTGAACTGGCGCGCCTGGCAGCGGCAGGCATGGAAGCGGTGCTGCTGCAGAGCAAATCCTCCATCACCTTCAGTGCCTTTACCTACGAACAGCTGGATGCCGAAGCTTTCACTCTGGAACTGGGCAAGGCCCGCCCGTTTGGCCAGAACGAGCAGGTCAACCTCGACCGGCTCGAAGAGCGCCTGATCCAGATCATCGAAGGCACCGAGCCAGAGGGTGAAGGCTCGCTGGATGGCCTGCAACTGTTCAGCGTTTCGCGTGAGATCATCAAGCACAGCGACAGCTTCCACCTGCACCTGCCGGCGGACATTGAAAACTTCTCAGAGCTGAGCAAGGGTTACCTGCTGGCTGAAGACCTGGCCGAAATGCGCTGGGTGGTCGAGGAGGAGGGGGCGCGCATCATTTTTCCCAATCCCAAGGTCAGGAACGGCTTGCGGGCCGGCATCCTGATCGTGCCGGATTCGGGGCAGCGGCTGGGCTGATTACCTGTCTTCCTGCCCCGGCCCTATCGCCGGCAAGCCAGCTCCCACAGGGACTGCATGACAGCCAGACCTGGGGTTATCCTGTGGGAGCTGGCTGGCCGGCGATAGGGCCCTGACAGGATGAATTGGATCCTTCATTCCCCGTGAAACTCTTTTAATTCACCGCCTGTTCCATTTTCCCTTCCCATCGGCGGTAATTGGCTTGCCAGTGGCGAAAGACAGGATTTAGCATCCGGTCATGTCATTTTCGTTTGCATAGCCCGAAAAACCGTCCAAACGATGGTTTCTATCGTATAAACACACTGCATCGAGATTGCAGGACCGATATAATGCGGCCCTTTGCCGTCGTTTCGTCGACGCGTTTGCCCGACAGGGCCGCCGTTTCCGTGGAAGAACCTATGAAAAGCGCAGAAATCCGTGAAGCCTTCCTTCGCTTCTTCGAAGAGCAGGGACACACCCGAGTCGCCTCCAGTTCGCTGATCCCGAACAACGACCCAACCCTGCTGTTCACCAATGCCGGCATGAACCAGTTCAAAGACTGTTTCCTCGGCGCGGAGAAGCGTGCCTACACCCGGGCTGTCAGCAGCCAGAAGTGCGTGCGCGCCGGTGGTAAGCACAACGACCTGGAAAACGTCGGTTACACCGCGCGTCACCATACGTTCTTCGAAATGCTGGGCAACTTCAGCTTCGGCGACTATTTCAAGCGTGATGCCATCACCTACGCCTGGAACTTCCTGACCTCGGACAAGTGGCTTAACCTGCCCAAGGAAAAGCTCTGGGTCACCGTCTACGCCACTGACGACGAAGCCTACGACATCTGGACCAAGGAAATCGGCGTGCCGGCCGAGCGCATGGTGCGCATCGGCGACAACAAGGGCGCCCCTTACGCCTCCGACAACTTCTGGACCATGGGTGACACTGGCCCGTGCGGCCCGTGCACCGAAATCTTCTACGACCACGGCGCTGACATCTGGGGCGGCCCGCCCGGCTCGCCAGAAGAAGACGGCGACCGCTACATCGAGATCTGGAACAACGTCTTCATGCAGTTCAACCGCACCGCCGACGGCGTGCTGCACCCGCTGCCAGCGCCGTCGGTGGACACCGGCATGGGCCTGGAGCGCGTCAGCGCCGTGCTGCAGCACGTGCACTCGAACTACGAGATCGACCTGTTCCAGAACCTGCTGGCGGCTGCGGCCAAGGCTATCGGTTGCAGCAATGACGGCCAGGCGTCGCTGAAGGTGGTCGCCGACCATATTCGCTCGTGCGGCTTCCTGATCGCCGACGGTGTGCTGCCGTCCAACGAAGGCCGTGGCTATGTGCTGCGGCGCATCATTCGTCGCGCCTGCCGCCACGGCAACAAGCTGGGCGCCAAAGGCAGCTTCTTCTATCAGATCGTTGCCGCACTGGCCGCCGAAATGGGCGAGGCCTTCCCTGAGCTGAAGAGCCAGCAAGCGCACATCGAGCGTGTGCTGAAGGCTGAAGAAGAGCAGTTCGCCAAGACCCTGGAGCAAGGCCTGCGCATCCTCGAGCAGGACCTGGCCCAGCTGAAAGGCGACGTGGTACCGGGCGATGTGGTGTTCAAGCTGTATGACACCTACGGGTTCCCGATGGACCTGACGGCCGACATTGCCCGTGAGCGCGAGCTGACCATCGACGAAGCCGGCTTCGAGCGCGAGATGGACGCCCAGCGTGAGCGTGCGCGTTCCGCCAGCGCCTTCGGTATGGACTACAACAGCGTGGTCAAGGTCGACAGCGCCACCGAGTTCCTCGGTTACGACGCCACCGAAGGCCAAGGCAAGATCATCGCCCTGTACAAAGACGGCCAGGCCGTCGACCAATTAGGTGAAGGCGAGCAGGGCGTGGTCGTGCTCGACCGCACGCCGTTCTATGCCGAATCCGGTGGTCAGGTGGGTGACACCGGCTTCCTGCAGGCCGGCGCTGCGCGCTTCGATGTGCGCGACACCACCAAAACCGGCGGTGCCTTCCTGCACCACGGCGTGGTCGCCAGCGGTGCGTTGGTGATCGGTTCGCCGGTCGTGGCCAAGGTCGATGCCGAGGTGCAGCACGCCACTTCGCTCAACCACTCTGCTACCCACCTGCTGCACGAAGCGCTGCGCCAGGTGCTGGGCGAACATGTACAGCAGAAGGGCTCTCTGGTGGATAGCCAGCGCCTGCGTTTCGACTTCAGCCACTTCGAGGCGCTGAAGCCAGAGCAGATCAAGGCCCTGGAAGACATCGTCAACCGCGAAGTGCGCAAGAACACTCCGGTGCAAACCGAACTGACCGACATCGAAACCGCCAAGGCCAAAGGTGCCATGGCGCTGTTCGGCGAGAAGTACGGCGACACCGTGCGTGTGCTGAGCATGGGCGGTGATTTCTCGGTAGAGCTGTGCGGCGGTATCCACGCCAAGCGCACCGGTGACATCAGCCTGTTCAAGATCATCAGCGAAGGCGGCGTAGCCTCTGGTGTGCGCCGTATCGAAGCCGTGACCGGCGCTGCTGCGCTGGCCTACCTGAATGCTGCCGAAGAGCAGGTCAAGGAAGCCGCGCAACTGGTCAAGGGCAACCGCGACAACCTGATCGACAAGCTGTCGGCTGTGCTCGAGCGCAACCGTCAGCTGGAGAAGCAGCTGGAACAGTTGCAGGCCAAGGCTGCCAGCGCCGCCGGGGACGATCTCTCCAACGCGGCTGTTGAGGTCAAGGGTGCCAAGGTTCTCGCCGCCCGCCTGGATGGGCAGGACGGCAAGGCCTTGCTGGCCCTGGTCGATCAGTTGAAAAACAAGCTCGGCCACGCAGTGATCCTGCTGGGCAGCGAGCATGAGGGCAAGGTTGTGCTGGTGGCCGGCGTGACCAAGGACCTCTCCAGCCAACTCAAGGCTGGCGATCTGATGAAACAAGCCGCTGCGGCGGTGGGTGGCAAGGGCGGTGGTCGTCCGGACATGGCCCAGGGTGGTGGCGTCGACGTCGCTGCACTGGACCAGGCCCTGGCGCTGGCCGTGCCATTCGCAGAGCAGGGACTTTGAGATGAAGGGGTGGGTGGTCTGGTGGCCTGTACGGCTAATTCGTGCGCTCAGTCTCGGGTGCAAGGCTTAGCCACACAGGCCACTCCCGTCCACTCCTTCATGTTGGATTGTTTTTTGAGGCCCTGTATGGGCTGAGGCACCATTGAAATGGCGTTGATCGTACAGAAATTTGGCGGCACCTCTGTCGGTTCCATCGAGCGGATCGAGCAGGTTGCCGAAAAGGTCAAGAAACACCGTGAGGCAGGCGACGACCTGGTGGTTGTGCTGTCGGCCATGAGCGGTGAAACCAATCGCCTGATCGACCTGGCCAAGCAGATCACCGATCATCCGGTTCCGCGTGAACTGGACGTGATCGTGTCGACCGGTGAGCAGGTCACCATTGCCCTGCTGACCATGGCCTTGATCAAGCGTGGTGTGCCAGCCGTGTCCTACACCGGCAACCAGGTGCGCATCCTCACCGACAGCTCGCATAACAAGGCGCGCATCCTGCAGATCGACGACCAGAAGATTCGTGCCGACCTCAAGGAAGGCCGCGTGGTCGTGGTAGCAGGCTTCCAGGGCGTCGACGAGCACGGCAGCATCACCACCCTGGGCCGTGGCGGCTCCGACACCACGGGTGTGGCCCTGGCGGCAGCGCTGAAAGCTGACGAGTGCCAGATCTACACCGACGTCGATGGCGTCTACACCACTGACCCGCGCGTCGTGCCACAGGCCCGACGCCTGGAGAAGATCACCTTCGAAGAGATGCTGGAAATGGCCAGCCTCGGTTCCAAGGTGCTGCAGATCCGTTCGGTGGAGTTCGCCGGCAAGTACAACGTTCCGCTGCGCGTGCTGCACAGCTTCAAGGAGGGTCCGGGTACCCTCATTACCATTGATGAAGAGGAATCCATGGAACAGCCGATCATTTCCGGTATCGCCTTCAACCGTGATGAAGCCAAGCTGACCATTCGCGGCGTGCCGGACACCCCGGGCGTGGCCTTCAAGATCCTCGGCCCGATCAGCGCTTCGAACATCGAAGTCGACATGATCGTGCAAAACGTTGCCCACGATAACACCACCGACTTCACCTTCACCGTACACCGCAACGAGTACGAGAAGGCGCAAAGCGTGCTGGAAAACACTGCCCGCGAAATCGGTGCCCGTGAAGTGATCGGCGATACCAAGATCGCCAAGGTCTCGATCGTTGGCGTCGGCATGCGTTCGCACGCCGGTGTTGCCAGCCGCATGTTCGAAGCCCTGGCCAAGGAGAGCATCAACATCCAGATGATCTCCACCTCCGAGATCAAGGTTTCGGTCGTGATCGAAGAGAAGTACCTGGAGCTGGCCGTGCGTGCGCTGCACACCGCGTTCGAGCTCGACGCACCTGTCCGACAGGGCGAGTAAGGCGCTGCCAGGAAGGGCGCGGCTTGCCGCGCCCTTCGCGTTTCTGCTCGCCACGCATGGCCTGTCCTGCCCTGTGTGGCGAGTAACCGGGGCCTGGTCGTCGTCCACGACCAGGCCCTGATACCAAAGACTGTTACCCCTGAATGTTTTGCGTAAGGAGAAAGCTATGTTGATTCTGACTCGTCGGTGCGCCGAGAGCCTGATCATTGGAGACGGCGAGATCACCGTGACGGTGCTTGGCGTCAAAGGCAACCAGGTGCGTATTGGCGTCAGCGCCCCTAAAGAAGTGGCCGTTCACCGCGAGGAAATCTACCTGCGGATCAAGAAAGAGAAGGATGAAGAGCCAAGCCTTTAATTTTTTTGAAGTTTTTTTCAAAAAAAGGGTTGCAAAGGTGAAAGAGGTTCTTTAATATTCGCCTCGTGTTGCGGTGAGGTGGCCGAGTGGCCGAAGGCGCTCCCCTGCTAAGGGAGTATACCTCATAAGGGTATCGGGGGTTCGAATCCCCCCTTCACCGCCATTATTCGCTTAGGGCGCTGTAAACGGTAAGAACGCTAAGTAGTTGATTTTAAACGAAAAAGTTCTTGCAAAAATGTTTCAGCGACCTATAATGCGCGGCAAGACACGGACTCATAGCTCAGCTGGATAGAGTACTCGGCTACGAACCGAGCGGTCACAGGTTCGAATCCTGTTGAGTCCGCCACTTTTTGAAGTGGCTTTGTTTGCAAGGCTGCTTCAAGAAACCAGTGGTAATCTGGTCTAAAACTACCAATGCGGACTCATAGCTCAGCTGGATAGAGTACTCGGCTACGAACCGAGCGGTCGCAGGTTCGAATCCTGCTGAGTCCGCCACTTTTTGAAGTGGATCTGCTTGCAAAGCTGCTTCAGTCAACCAGTGGTAATCTGGTCTAAAACTACCAATGCGGACTCATAGCTCAGCTGGATAGAGTACTCGGCTACGAACCGAGCGGTCGCAGGTTCGAATCCTGCTGAGTCCGCCATACCCCATCAAGAAGCCCGCTCAATTGAGCGGGCTTTTTGTTTTTTGCGCCACTGAATTGTTGGCGATGTCGATCTAAGCTCTTCTGTAATGAGCAGGGTGTAGCGTGTGGCTGTAAGGCAGCCCCAAATTGATCAGGCGCAGCGTACCTGAACTTCAATGTGCTTCCCCATCCACAACAATCGTCGCACTCATAGCTTCGAGCGTTGTCCCACCTTTATCACGCAAACGATTGTTCTGACCAAAATTTTAAGCGATCTGACAGCTTGAGCAGTGTATGATTGCGCCCGTCAGCCCCGCCGGGGCTTGTGGAAAACCACCATGGACTTACCCAGTAGTTACTCGCTAACAAGATTCATACAGAAAGATCTGACCGATTGATTCTCCCGGCGTGCTCCGCTGCTGGGAGTGGAGTTCGCCTATGACTGAAGTAGAAGTAAAAAAAGCGCAAGAAAGCCTGCAGGATCGCCTGGCCCAGGTGGTCGAACTGCTGCAACGCCAGCGTGTGGTCGAAGACCTGACGCACCGCCAGGAAGGCGCGCACAATGACCTGGTAGAAAACCTGGTCCACCGCCAGAACCTCGTCGAGCTGCAGCGCAAGCTTGATGACCTGCACCCCGCCGACATCGCCTATATCCTCGAAGCCTTACCCCTGGAAGACCGACTGACGGTCTGGCAGCTGGTGCGCTCGGATCGCGATGGCGACATCCTGCTGGAAGTTTCCGACTCGGTTCGTCAATCGTTGATCGCCGACATGGACGATCACGAGCTGCTGGCCGCCGCCAAGGAAATGGACGCCGACGAGCTGGCCGACCTGGCCCCTGAGCTGCCGCGTGACGTTGTTCACGAGCTGATGGAAACCCTCGATGCCCAGCAACGCGAGCGTGTGCGCTCGGCGCTGAGCTACGACGAGGAGCAGGTCGGTGCGCTGATGGACTTCGAGATGGTCACCATCCGCGAAGACGTCAGCCTGGAGGTGGTACTGCGCTACCTGCGCCGCCTGAAAGAACTGCCCAACCACACCGACAAACTGTTCGTGGTCGATTATGACGGCATCCTGAAAGGGGTATTGCCGATCAAGCGCCTGCTGGTCAACGACCCAGAGAAGAAGGTAGCGGAGGTCATGGCGACCGACCCGGTGTCCTTCCAGCCTGAGGAAGATGCCTATGATGCGGCGCAGGCTTTCGAGCGTTATGACCTGGTATCGGCACCTGTAGTGGACAAGAGCGGTCGTCTGATTGGCCGTTTGACCATTGACGAGATGGTCGACCTGATCCGTGAGGAGAGCGAGAGCGAAGTCCTCAACATGGCGGGTCTGCGTGAAGAGGAAGATATCTTTGCCTCGGTCTGGCGCTCGTTCCGCAACCGTTGGGCATGGCTGGCGATCAACCTGATCACCGCCTTTGTTGCCTCGCGCGTGATCGGGCTGTTCGAAGGCTCGATCGAAAAGCTGGTGGCGTTGGCGGCGTTGATGCCGATCGTTGCGGGTATTGGTGGCAACTCGGGTAACCAGACCATCACCATGATCGTCCGCGCCATGGCGCTGGACCAGGTGTCGCCGGGCAACACCAGTCGCCTGATGCGCAAGGAGCTGGCGGTGTCGCTGATCAACGGCCTGGTTTGGGGAGGCGTGATTGGTGCGGTGGCTTTCTGGTTGTATGGCAGCTGGTCACTGGGTGTGGTGATGACCGCAGCGATGACCTTGAACCTGTTACTGGCGGCGCTGATGGGTGTGCTCATCCCGATGACGTTGGCCCGCCTGGGGCGCGACCCGGCGATGGGGGCGAGTGTGATGATCACTGCCGTGACGGACAGTGGCGGCTTCTTCATCTTCCTTGGCCTAGCTACGCTGTTCCTGCTGTAAACCCCTTTTCTTGCAGTTGCGCGGCCCTGTGGGAGCGGCCTTGTGTCGCGAAAGGGCTGCGAAGCAGCCCCAGCAAGCG
>NZ_JBNRIK010000035.1:13776-54343 GCF_053557975.1 Pseudomonas sp. XP2 | reverse complement strand
TTAGAAGCGCTGTCAACCACCATTTCAACCGCTTGCGATCTTTCGATCGTAGCCCTTTCAACGCCACCTTAACTACCTAACTCATTGAATCTCAAGGAGTTTGTCGTTCCGATGTCGCTGGAAGTGGGGCGCATTATAAGGGGATTCGAAAGGGCGTCAACCATTAATTTCAAGAAACCGTAATATCGCTGAAAAGCAAAGCAGGGAGGCCTGGCGGCCTTCCTGCTTTTATATAGCACCCGCCGCTTCTACAGCACGCCGGCCTCCCGCAAGCGCTGCACCTCACCTGCCTCCAGCCCCAGCACTTCCCCCAGTACCGCCTCGGTATGCTCACCCAGCAGCGGCGGCGCCCGTCGGTACTCCACCGGCGTCTCCGACAACCGTATAGGGCTGGCTACCTGCGGCACGCTACCCGCCAATGGATGCGGAATGTTCACCGCCAACCCACGCGCCAGCACCTGTGGGTCCTGAAACATCTGCGCCAGGTCATTGATAGGCCCGCACGGCACCCCAGCAGCCTCCAGCTGGGCAACCCATTCGGCGGTTGTCTTGAATACTGTGGCCTGGCGGATCAGTGGAATCAGCTCGGCCCTGTTGGCCACCCGCTGCTTATTGGTCAGGAAGCGTGGATCGTCCGCCCATTGTGGCTGCCCGGCCACTTCTGCGAATTTGCGGAACTGGCTGTCGTTGCCCACGGTAAGAATGAAGTCGCCATCCGCCGTCGGGAAGTCCTGGTAGGGCACTATATTGGGATGCGCATTGCCCAGGCGCCGAGGCGGGTTGCCCGTGGTCAGGTAATTCATGGCCTGGTTCGCCAGGCAGGCTACCTGTACATCGAGCAACGCCATGTCGACATGCTGGCCCACCCCGGTCTGCGCCCGATGGGCAAGGGCGGCAAGCATGGCCACCGTTGAGTACAGCCCGGTAAGGATGTCGGTAAGCGCCACACCCACTTTGACCGGCCCCGCGCCTTCCTCACCCTCCGGGCGGCCGGTCAGGCTCATCAGCCCACCCAGCCCCTGGATCATGAAGTCATAACCCGCACGCTTGGCATACGGGCCGGTCTGGCCGAAACCGGTAATGGAACAATAGATAAGCTGCGGGTTGATCGCCTTCAGGCTCTGGTAGTCCAGCCCATAGACCGCCAAACCACCCACCTTGAAGTTCTCGATGACAATATCGGACTTCGCCGCCAACTCACGCACCAGGCGCTGCCCTTCAGGCCGGGTGAAGTCGATGGTCACCGAACGCTTGTTACGGTTGGCCGACAGGTAGTAAGCCGCCTCGCTGGTGTTTTCACCCTCGGCATCCTTGAGGAAAGGCGGCCCCCACGCGCGGGTATCGTCACCAATGCCCGGGCGCTCCACCTTTATAACGTCAGCGCCCAGGTCAGCGAGAATCTGGCCAGACCATGGGCCGGCCAACACGCGCGAAAGGTCCAGCACCCGCAGATGTGATAGCGCGCCCATGGGCTGGCTCCTTATTAATAGAAGGCCTGGATACCGGTCTGCGCACGCCCCAGGATCAGTGCATGCACGTCGTGAGTACCTTCATAGGTGTTGACCACCTCCAGGTTTACCAGATGACGGGCCACGCCAAACTCATCGGAAATGCCATTGCCACCCAGCATGTCGCGCGCCATGCGAGCGATATCCAGCGCCTTGCCGCAGGAATTGCGCTTCATGATCGAGGTAATTTCCACAGCAGCGGTACCTTCATCCTTCATGCGCCCCAGGCGCAGGCAGCCTTGCAGCGCCAGGGTGATTTCGGTCTGCATGTCGGCCAGCTTTTTCTGGATCAGCTGGTTGGCAGCCAGGGGGCGGCCGAACTGCTGACGGTCCAAGGTGTACTGACGCGCGGTGTGCCAGCACGCCTCGGCCGCACCCAACGCCCCCCACGAGATGCCGTAACGGGCAGAGTTGAGACAGGTGAACGGGCCTTTGAGGCCGCGCACATCCGGGAAGATGTTCTCTTCTGGCACGAACACATTGTCCATGACAACTTCACCGGTGATCGAGGCACGCAGGCCGACCTTGCCATGAATGGCCGGGGCACTGAGGCCCTGCCAGCCCTTTTCCAGGACAAAGCCGCGGATATCCCCTGCATCGTCCTTGGCCCACACCACGAACACATCAGCGATCGGGCTGTTGGTGATCCACATCTTGCTGCCGGTCAGACGGTAGCCGCCGTCGACCTTCCTGGCACGGGTGATCATCGAGCCAGGGTCGGAGCCGTGGTTGGGCTCGGTCAGACCAAAACAACCGATCCACTCGCCACTGGCCAGCTTGGGCAAGTACTTCTGCTTTTGGGCCTCGGTACCAAATTCATTGATGGGCACCATCACCAGCGACGACTGCACGCTCATCATCGAACGGTAGCCCGAGTCGATACGCTCGACCTCTCGGGCAATCAGCCCATAGCACACGTAGTTCAGGCCACTGCCACCGTACTGTTCGGGAATGGTGGCACCCAGCAGGCCGACTTCACCCATCTCCCGGAAGATCGCCGGGTCGGTCTGCTCGTGGCGGAAAGCCTCGAGCACACGCGGGGCAAGCTTGTCCTGGGCGAACTGATAAGCGCTGTCACGCACCATGCGCTCTTCTTCAGTGAGCTGTTGATCCAGCAGCAGTGGGTCGATCCAGTGGAAGCTTGCTTTACCGGCCATGAGCGAAATCCTCGTAATAGGGGGCAGTTTCTTGTGCGTTTGAGCCTAGGCCTGATCGGCCGCCGGGACAAACGAGGATTGCGCACCAATTAGTGATAATTTGTCACTTCGTAAATCGGCAAAACACCACAAAGACAGCCTTACGAGTGAGGTTGACGTACATGCGCCGCAAGATCCCCAGTACCACCGCTCTGATTTGCTTCGAGGCGGCGGCACGCAACGAGAGCTTTACCAAGGCCGCCCAGGAACTCGCCCTGACCCAGGGTGCCGTTTGCCGGCAGATCGGCGGCCTCGAGGCTTTTCTGAATGTGGAACTGTTCCGCCGTTCCCGCCGCGGCGTGAAGCTGACCGAGGCCGGCCTGTCCTACAGTCGTCAGGTTGCCGCTCAACTGGACGCCGTAGAGCGCGACACTCTGTCGGTGATGGGCCAGCAGGGCGCCAGCGTGATCGAGCTGGCCGTAGTGCCTACCTTTGGTACCCAATGGCTGCTTCCGCGCCTCAAGGACTTCCAGCAACGCCACCCAGAGGTGACGGTAAACCTCACCAACCGCACCCGGCCATTCCTGTTCGCCGACACCCCCTTCGATGCCGCAATCTATTTCGGTGATGCCGACTGGTCCGGCACCCAGTCGCACCGGCTGATGGGGGAGAACCCGGTCCCCGTCTGCAGCCCGGCATTGCTGGCCGGGCAGGGCATACTCGAAGCACAGCGCATCGCCCAACTGCCACTGCTGCAGCAAAGCACGCGCCCCTACGCCTGGCGGCAGTGGTTCGGCAGCCTAGGGATGAATGTGCCACGCGACATGACAGGCCCGCGTTATGAACTATTCTCGATGCTCGCCCAGGCGGCCATACATGAAATGGGGGTCGCACTGATCCCACCGTTCCTGATCCAGCGCGAGTTGGGGGAGGGTAGGCTGGTGGTCGCTAACAGGCATGCCCTGATCAGCGACAAGGCCTACTATCTGATGATTCCGGATCGCAAGGTAGAGTCAGCTTCGCTGCGCGCCTTCCGAGACTGGCTGGTGAGCCAGGCCTGGGCCTACACCGCAACAGCTTGATGAAGTGCGACAAATTGACCCTGTAGTCAATTATTTTAAACACCTACAGATATATGTATTTGTCGCATATCCATAAACTGTTATGCCCGCCTGGAAATACCCTTTAACCCTGCTAACCACGCGGCTTTGCGGGTGATTTTGCGACATTCACCGTGCCGTAAGCGTATCAACCCAAATATTTTTGATTTTTTCTCCTAATCTGCCAATAGCCCATGCTTGACGGGCTGGAGCCTTACCGCTGCGACAAGCGGTCACAGGGTGACTTGTAGTTTTGACTTCGTTTCGCTCCATAACCGGTTGAAGGCCCCCGGGTTCGTCTGCAAAATGCTTCGCCCGCCCGGGAATCGGCGGGTCGGCGCTCCACAGCCGCCCCAGCGCACCATCCGAAGTGTGCTGGCTCATACAAAGACAAAAGGTCACCGCAGGAGAAATAGTCGTGCACATTGGTGTTCCTCTCGAGACGCAGACCGGTGAGACAAGGGTCGCTGCGACCCCGGAAACCATCAAGAAACTGATTGGCCAAGGCCATCAGGTCACCGTCCAACGGGGGGCAGGGCTCAACGCCAGCATTCCGGACAGTGCCTATGAGGCCGCAGGCGCTTCCCTAGGGAGCGCAGCCGATGCATACGGCGCCCAATTGGTACTCAAAGTGGTCGCACCCAACGACCAGGAGCTGGCCCTGATCAACAGTGGCAGCCTCCTGGCGGGCATGCTCAACCCCTTCAACAGCGAACTGATCGCCAAGATGGCCGAACGCGGCATCACCGCTTTCGCCCTGGAAGCCGCTCCCCGCACCTCGCGGGCGCAGAGCCTCGACGTGCTGTCGTCACAGGCCAACATCGCGGGTTACAAAGCTGTGTTGCTGGCGGCCCATCACTACCCACGCTTCATGCCCATGCTGATGACCGCTGCAGGCACCGTGAAGGCCGCGCGCGTGCTGATCCTGGGGGCGGGCGTTGCCGGCCTGCAGGCCATCGCCACCGCCAAGCGCCTGGGTGCGGTGATCGAAGCGTCCGACGTACGCCCGGCAGTGAAGGAGCAAATCGAGTCGCTGGGTGCCAAGTTCATCGACGTGCCTTACGAAACCGATGAGGAGCGCGAGTGCGCCGAAGGCGTCGGCGGTTACGCCAGACCGATGCCAGCCAGCTGGATGCAACGCCAGGCCCAAGCCGTGCACGAGCGAGCCAGGCAGGCGGACATCGTCATTACCACCGCACTGATCCCCGGCCGCAAGGCTCCAACCCTGCTCAGTGCCGAGACCGTGGCGCAGATGAAGCCCGGCTCGGTGGTCATCGACCTCGCCGCAGCCCAGGGTGGCAACTGCCCACTCACCGTTGCTGATCAGGTAGTACGGGAGAATGGCGTGACCATCGTCGGCCCGACCAACCTGCCGGCCCAGCTGGGTGCCGATGCCTCGGCGCTGTATGCGCGCAACCTGCTGGACTTCATGAAACTGCTGTTCGACAAGGACGGCGCACTGGTCATCAACCTCGAAGACGACATCGTCGCGGCCTGCCTCATGTGCCGTGATGGTCAAGTCGTCCGCAAGAACGGCTAAGGAGCACGACAATGGAAGACATGCTGATTTCCCATGGCATCTACAACCTGATCATCTTCGTGCTGGCCATCTATGTGGGCTACCACGTGGTGTGGAACGTCACCCCGGCGTTGCACACGCCGCTGATGGCCGTGACCAATGCCATCTCTGCCATCGTAATCGTCGGCGCCATGCTTGCTGCCGCGCTGACTGTGACCCCAGCCGGCAAGCTCATGGGCACTCTCGCCGTAGCCCTGGCTGCGGTCAATGTGTTCGGTGGCTTCCTGGTCACCCGCCGCATGCTTGAGATGTTCAAGAAGAAAGCCAAGAACGAGGGGCAGAAGTAAGCATGAGCATGAATCTGGTAACACTTCTGTACCTGGTCGCTTCGGTGTGCTTCATCCAGGCGCTCAAGGGCCTGTCGCACCCAACCACCTCACGGCGCGGCAACCTGTTCGGCATGATCGGCATGGGCATCGCCATGCTCACCACGGTTGGCCTCATCTATAAGCTGGGCGCTGAGCTGGCCACCGCCGGTATTGGCTATGTCATCGTCGGCCTGCTGGTCGGTGGTACCGCGGGTTCGATCATGGCCAAGCGCGTCGAGATGACCAAGATGCCGGAACTGGTCGCCTTCATGCACAGCATGATCGGCCTGGCTGCGGTGTTCATTGCCATCGCTGCCGTGCTGGAGCCGCAGTCGATGGGCATCGTTGCCGCGATCAGCGACCCGATCCCCACCGGTAACCGCCTGGAGCTGTTCCTGGGCGCAGCCATCGGCGCCATTACCTTCTCCGGCTCGGTTATCGCCTTCGGCAAATTGTCGGGCAAGTACAAGTTCCGCCTGTTCCAGGGCGCACCGGTACAGTTCCCCGGCCAGCACAAGCTGAACCTGATCCTGGGCCTGACCACCATCGCCCTGGGCCTGCTGTTCACCTTCACTGGTCATTACAGCGCCTTCACCCTGATGCTGGCCCTGGCCTTCGTCATGGGCGTGCTGATCATCATCCCGATCGGCGGCGCCGACATGCCCGTGGTGGTGTCGATGCTCAACAGCTATTCGGGCTGGGCGGCGGCCGGTATCGGCTTCTCCCTGAACAATTCGATGCTGATCATCGCAGGCTCCCTGGTGGGTTCGTCCGGTGCCATCCTCTCGTACATCATGTGCAAGGCGATGAACCGGTCGTTCTTCAACGTCATCCTTGGGGGCTTTGGCGGCGATACCGATGCCGGTGCGGCGCAAGGCTCGAAAGAGCAGCGCCCCGTGAAGTCCGGTTCGGCCGACGATGCCACCTTCTTGCTCAGCAACGCCGACAGCGTGATCATCGTCCCGGGTTACGGCTTGGCGGTGGCCCGTGCCCAGCACGCGCTGAAGGAGCTGACCGAGAAGCTGACCCACAACGGCGTGACCGTGAAGTACGCCATCCACCCCGTGGCGGGCCGCATGCCCGGGCACATGAACGTGCTGCTGGCCGAGGCCGAAGTACCGTACGATCAGGTGTTCGAGATGGACGACATCAACGCCGAATTCGGCCAGGCCGACGTGGTGCTGGTGCTGGGCGCCAACGATGTGGTCAACCCGGCGGCGAAGAACGACCCCAAATCGCCAATTGCCGGTATGCCAATCCTCGAAGCGTTCAAAGCCAAGACCATCATCGTCAACAAGCGCTCCATGGCCAGCGGCTATGCCGGCCTGGACAACGAACTGTTCTACCTGGACAAGACCATGATGGTGTTTGGTGACGCCAAGAAAGTCATCGAGGACATGGTGAAGGCCGTGGAGTGAAAACCACGGCTGCAAACCAACTGATATAAAGGAAGCCCCGGTCAGATTCTGCCGGGGCTTTCCTTTTATTGATCCGGATCAACGGCTCGACTTCAAGGCTTCTCATACGACCATGGTCGTGGGACGGCAATGGGCGAAATCTCTAGACTGCGCTGCAGTAGTTTCAGTAGCCCGAGATAACAATCCATGTACCGTGATCGTATCCGCTTGTCCTCCCTGCACAGCAAGGTAATGAGTGCGGCTGATGCCGCTGGTCTGATCGAGGACGGCATGACCGTCGGCATGAGCGGTTTCACCCGCGCCGGCGAAGCCAAGGCCGTACCGCATGCCCTGGCCGAACGTGCCAAGCAGTCGCCACTGAAAATCAGCCTGATGACCGGCGCCAGCCTGGGCAACGACCTGGACAAGCAGCTGACCGAGGCCGGTGTGCTGGCTCGCCGCATGCCGTTCCAGGTTGACAGCACCCTGCGCAAGGCCATCAACGACGGCCAGGTGATGTTCATCGACCAGCACCTGTCGGAAACTGTCGAACAACTGCGCAACCAGCAGCTGAAGCTTCCGGACATTGCGGTGATCGAGGCCGTGGCCATCACCGAGCAAGGCCACATCGTGCCAACCACTTCGGTAGGCAACTCGGCCAGTTTCGCAATCTTTGCCAAGCAGGTGATTGTCGAGATCAACCTCTCGCACAACCCCAACCTCGAAGGCCTGCACGATATCTATATCCCGACCTACCGCCCGACCCGCACGCCAATCCCACTGGTCAAGGTCGACGACCGCATCGGCAGCACCGCCATCCCGATCGACCCGGCCAAGATTGTCGGCATTGTCATCAGCAACCAGCCGGACTCCCCGTCCACCGTACTGCCGCCGGATGACGAAACCCAAGGCATCGCCGACCACCTGATCAACTTCCTCAAGCAAGAAGTTGAAGCTGGCCGCATGACTAACAAGCTCGGCCCACTGCAAGCCGGTATTGGCAGCATCGCCAACGCGGTGATGTGCGGCCTGATCGAGTCGCCGTTCGAAGACCTGACCATGTACTCCGAAGTACTGCAGGACTCCACCTTCGACCTGATCGACGCCGGCAAGCTGAGCTTCGCGTCGGGCAGCTCGATCACCTTGTCCGGCCGCCGCAATGCCGACGTTTTCGGCAACCTGGAGCGATACAAGGACAAGCTGGTGCTGCGCCCGCAAGAAATCTCCAACCACCCGGAAGTGGTACGTCGTCTGGGGATCATTGGGATCAACACCGCACTGGAGTTCGATATCTACGGCAACGTTAACTCCACCCACGTGTGCGGCACCCGGATGATGAACGGCATCGGCGGCTCGGGTGACTTCGCCCGCAACGCCCACCTGGCCGTATTCGTCACCAAGTCGATTGCCAAGGGCGGCGCGATTTCCAGCGTGGTGCCGATGGTCAGCCATGTCGACCACACCGAGCATGACGTAGACATCCTGGTCACCGAGCAAGGCCTGGCCGACCTGCGTGGCCTGGCGCCTCGCGAGCGGGCACGGGCGATCATCGACAACTGTGTGCACCCGGACTACCGCGCTGCGCTGAACGATTACTTCGAGCGTGCGTGCCAGCGTGGCGGCCATACCCCGCACATCCTGCGCGAAGCGCTGAGCTGGCACGAAAATCTGGAAGAAACTGGTCGTATGCTGGCTAGCTGACCCAAATACCGGACGGAACAGCAGCCCTGCTTCTGCTGTTCCGGCCTCTTCGCGGGCAAACCCGCAAAAGGGCCATGACAGTCAAATCCTTCTACTCGTACACCCATTCACTGCGACCAAATAAAACTGTACTACTGTACTGGTTGCCTTGCCTCGCTATACCTGTAAACGCCGCTATCCAACGTTAAAACGCACCAACAAAGTGCGGACCGGTACAGTTACGCCATTTTCGAGTGCAACAGTAGGGTTACACAGTTAACTGAGCCATCGTCTTACTACAGAACTGTATCTACTGTTATGGACAGCAGAGGAGGATCATTGGCATCAGTTAAATCACTACCTAATCCCGCCATAAGCGGAAGGATGAAGCATCATGGAACGTACCCTCAGTTCCGGTCTGGTTTTTGAAAGCAACGCTCAGCAATCCAACACCTCGATGCCGCTGCGCGCGCTGTCTACCCTGCTGCTGTGGCAGCGCCGTATGGCCAGCCGCCGTCAACTGGCTCGCCTGGACAGCCGTCTGCTGGCCGACGCCGGTATCAGCGAGTCGCAGCGTTACGAAGAGCTGAGCAAGCCTTTCTGGCGCTAAGCACCGGCTTGCCGGCTTAGGCCGGCACCGCGAATTCCCAAACCCGTTGCAGGTGACTGCGACGGGTTTTTTTATGTCCAGGCCGCGCGGCAGAGCGCTTCAAGGTCAATAGGTACAGTTTTTATAAACACAAAACAAGCCAGCACAGTTTACTGGCGTGCCGTTCATTAACTTCCACAAACAACGGCGCGTGATACGCTTGGCTTAACAGTCTGTTGAAAGCCGCTGTTAAACGTACCGTGACGAGCTGTGTCAGCGTCCGATAAGCACCACCACCCGACCCTAGTCCAGGAGTCCACCATCATGTCCCGTAAATACCTGATTGGCGCCGCCCTGATGCTGAGCCTGGCCGGCACCGCAAACGCCACCAGCTTCGTTGTCACCACCGACGCCGTTGTTGGCGCAGTGGCCGCATCCACCGATGCCACTTCCGACGTCACCTCTTCGTTCAAAGACGACAAGATCGTGCAGGCCGCCCGTGACGACGCCGCCAGCTTCGTTGGCAGCCAGGGCGACATCCGTGGGGCCAAGCTGGAAAGCGCTTTTTTGCACATCCGTTCGCAGATGCCTGACCTGCAAGCCAGCGACGCGCAATTGGCCCAGGCTATCCTGGCGCTCTGACCCCGAATAAGCCGTGCAACTGCGCTGCTCAGCACCTGCCCAGTTACACGCGCTTCTGTCACCCACGTTCCCAGCCGTTGTAGAGCCCATGCGTTATCTGTTGCCACTGCTGTTCTCTGTTGCAGGTATGGCCAGTGCCCATGCCATGGATACCACCACGCAAGGCATGGTCATCACTGGCTATGTCACCAGCCAGGTCACCAGCGCACCGTTCGATCGCAAGCTGGTTCGCCAGGCGCGCGATGATGCTGCTGCCTTCGTTGCCAGCGACGGCCAGATCCGCGGTGTTCGGCTGGAAGCCGCGCTGGAATCATTACGCCACAATTGTTCACAGCACGCCGTCGGCGACCTGGAACTGGCGCAGGCAATTCTCGTCCAATAGCTACATCTGACTCCCTGTATTTTTTCGGAGATGCTCCATGCGTAAACCGCTGATTGCCGCTAGCCTCGGCATGTTGCTGCTGGCCGACCTGGCCCATGCACAGACCTTGGTGGCCACCAGCAACATCATCGTGCGTGCCTTTGGCCGCTCGATCGACTTCACCTCAGACACCACCACCTCGATTCGCGACTCCAAAGTAGTCCGCGAAGCGCACGATGACGCCGCCAGCTTCGTCGCCAGCAATGGCGACATTCGCGGTGTCCAGCTTGAGGCCGCCTTCAACACTCTGCGCGAGCGTGTGCCAGAAGCACGTGGCGCCAGCGACCAGGTACTGGCTGAAGCCATCCTCGCGCTGTGAACCGCATGCGTACCTGGCTGCTCGGCTGCGCCCTGACGCTGCTCGGTACGCCCGCATTGGCCGACCTGCAGCTCCAGCTGCAGGCATCGGGCCTCGACCCACAACAAACCCAAGCCACCCAGGCATTGCTTGACGAGGCCATGGGCAAACTGCCCCCTCGCTTCAAGCAGCAGCTGGACCGCCGCGTGCGGGTGAGCTGGAGCGACACCATGCCGGCCGATGCCTACGGCCAGGCATCGCTGGTGTCCACCCTTGAGCTCAACCGTCGCCTGCTGCCCAGCCTCACCGACGGCAGCGCCGCAACCGAGCGTACCAATCGCCCACACGGCACAGTGCGTGAAGAACTGCTGGCCACCGTGTTGCACGAGCTCACCCATATCTACGACCGTGCCCGCCTGTGGCCCGCTGCCGAGAATTCGCTGATTGCCCGCTGCAAGCGCCAGCAAGGCACGCTGGGCAAGATCGGCCTGCCAGAAGCGTGCCGCGGCCAAGCCGAGCGCCGCTTCACCCTTAGCGACGACCCGCGCCTGCTCGACCTGGCTGGCTGGCAGCAGTACGTGGGCCGACGCGGCGAGCGCGAACAGCACAACGGCCAGTTCGTGCGCAGCCCCGACAGTTATGAACTGAGCAGCCCCAAGGAGTACATCGCGGTCAACATGGAGTATTTTCTCCTCGACCCGAGCTACGGTTGTCGCCGCCCGGCGCTGAACCAGTATCTGCGCGAGCACTTCGGTTGGGCCCCCCAACAGGACACTTGCGCCAAGGGCCTGCCGTTCATCAACGCTGGCAGCGACTTCGCTCGCCAGCCGTTGGGTGAAATCGATCCCGAGCGGGTCTATGAAGTGGACTACCTGCTGGCCGAAGCCAACCAGAACCTGGTCAGCCGTTGGGGCCACAGCATGCTGCGCCTGGTGATCTGCAAGCCCGGCCGCCCACGCGGGCCGGACTGCCGCCTTGACCTCGACCAGAGCCTGGTGCTGTCGTACCGCGCCTTCGTCAACGATGTGCAGCTGTCCAGCTGGGACGGCCTGGTCGGTGTCTACCCCTCGCGATTGTTCGTACTGCCGCTGGGGCAGGTGATCGATGAGTACACCAAGACCGAACTGCGTAGCCTGGCCTCGGTACCCTTGAGGCTCAGCCGCGAAGAAGTCGAGAGCCTGGTGCGTCAGGCAGCCGAGATGCACTGGAGCTATGACGGCAACTATTGGTTCCTGTCCAACAACTGTGCGGTGGAGTCGTTGAAACTGCTGCGCAGCGGCACCGCCAACCCACGCCTGAACGACCTCGACAGCATCATGCCCAACGGTTTGCTGGCCGTGCTCAAGGGCAGGGGGCTGGCCGATACCAGCGTGCTGGACAACCCGCGCGAGGCATTACGCCTTGGCTACCGCTTCGATTCCTACCGAGACCGCTACCAGGCGATGTTCGAGGTACTGAGGAAGCAGCTGCCGATCAAGCAGGCCCTGGTGGAAGACTGGCTGGCCCTGGATGCCGAGCAACGCCGCCCCTGGTTCGCCAAAGCCGACCTGCGCACCAGCGCTGCGTTGCTGCTGCTGGAACAGGCCAGCCTGCGCCGGCAGTTGCTGCTGGCCCAGGACGAGGTCAAGCAGCGCTACCTGAATGCCGCGGCGCTGAAAGATGGCAGCATCAACAAAGCTGACGCCACCCTCAAGCAGATGCTCGCGAACAGCGGTTTCCTCAGCCGCCCTGCAGAATTGCTCGATGCCAAAGGCTACGGGCTGCCACAACCCGAGGAGCGTAAGCACCTTGAGCAGGTGAGCAGCGAACGCCAGGCACAGCTGTTGCGCTTGAGTACCAGCCTGGACAAAGAGGTGAGGGCATTGCTGGAGCCATCGCGCGCCAAGGAAATTGCCGCCGTCGAGGCCAATGTGAAACAGATCGGTGAGCATTTGCGGGCGCTGCATAAAGCTGCGGGTGGCCTGCAATTGTAAGGAAGGCTGTACCGGCCCTATCGCCGGTAAGCCAGCTCCCACACATTCTGCACAGGCCTTGAGTACTGCGCAGTACCTGTAGAGGCTGGCTTGCCGGCGATAGGGCCTGCAGCACCAGCACAATTGCTTACTGGCTTTCGCCATCCTCTTCTGGCAAAGCTTCATCCAGATGCAACCAGGGCAGCCGGCTACCCACCCAGATATGCCGGGTGGCCCGCACCCGCTCCGGGTGATCCAGCGTTGCCACCGTCACGTCAACCGTCTCAGGGCTGTGCGTAGTCACCAGCGCCACATGCGCCCCGCAATGCCCGCAGAAGTACCGGTTGCAACTGGCCGGCGCCACATAGCAGTTGGGTTCGCCCGCCAGCCACTTGAACCCCGAACCGGGCAGGGTGAGCCAGGTGACCACCAGCCCGCCGCTTACCCGGCGGCAGATCGTACAATGGCAGTGGGCAACGTCTGTCAGGTCACCCTCCAATCGGTAACGCAAGGCGCCGCAATGACAGCCCCCTTCGGTCACATTCTGCATCACCTACCTCTCGTCGCCTTTGCTTCAGCGAAAGCTGGCTGAAAGCTTGCCCTCATAGGATAGCCCCCACTACCGGCACAAGACCGGTCAGCCAGGGCACCGGTAAATACCGCGCCCGGCCCAATCAACAACAACAATGGTGATTCTGATGTATTCCTGTGCCCGCCTTCCTGCAGTACCTCTCCGTATGCTCCCCGCGCAGCGCCTGACGCGCTGATCCGCCCGAATCGACTTTCCTTTCGCCGCGCCACGCCTGGAGTATTGCCATGCTGACCTTCCTCGGCTTTGCCATGGTCATCACCTTCATGTACCTGATCATGACCAAGCGCCTGTCGGCCTTGATCGCGTTGATTCTGGTACCCATCCTGTTTGCCCTGTTCGGGGGCTTTTCTGCCAAGATCGGCCCCATGATGCTCGAAGGCATCAGCAAGCTCGCACCTACCGGCGTGATGCTGATGTTCGCCATCCTGTACTTCGCCCTGATGATCGACTCTGGCCTGTTCGACCCGGCCGTGCGCAAGATCCTGAAGCTGGTGAAGGGCGACCCGCTCAAAGTCTCTGTCGGCACTGCCGTGCTGGCCTTGGTGGTCTCCCTCGACGGTGACGGCGCCACGACCTACATGATCTGCTGCGCCGCCATGCTGCCCATGTACAGCCGTCTGGGGATGAGCCCGCGGATCATGGCCGGCCTCATCATTCTCGCCGGCGGGGTCATGAACATGACCCCGTGGGGTGGCCCCACTGCCCGCGCCGCCAGCGCCCTGCACGTCGACCCGTCGGACATCTTCGTGCCAATGATCCCGGCCATGCTGTTCGGCGTGCTGGCGATCCTGGCCATTGCCTACATGTACGGCAAACGGGAACGTGCCCGCCTGGGCGAGCTGCACCTGCCGACCGATGACATCGACCACAGCGAAATCACCGTTTCGCAATTTCCGGAAGCACGTCGGCCCAAACTGCTGTACTTCAACGGTGCGCTGACCGCCGCCCTGATGGTCGCGCTGATCGCCGGTGTGCTGCCGCTGCCAGTGCTGTTCATGATCGCCTTCAGCATCGCCATGATCGTCAACTACCCGTGCCTGCAACAGCAGAAGGACCGTATAGCCGCCCACGCTGGCAGCGTGCTGGCCGTGACCGGGCTGATCTTCGCCGCCGGCATCTTCACCGGCATCCTGTCGGGTACCGGCATGGTCGACGCCATGTCCAAGAGCCTGCTGGCAGTCATCCCAGAAGCGCTGGGCCCATACCTGGCGGTAATCACCGCGATCGTGAGCATGCCGTTCACCTTCTTCATGTCCAACGATGCCTTCTACTACGGCGTACTGCCCGTGCTGGCCGAAGCCGCCAGCCACTACGGCATCACCCCGGTGGAAATGGCCCGTGCGTCGATCGTCGGGCAGCCGGTACACCTGCTCAGCCCGCTGGTACCCTCCACGTACCTGCTGGTGGCCCTGGCCGGTATCGAGTTCGGCGATCATCAGCGCTTCACGCTCAAGTGGGCAGTGCTGGTATGCCTATGCATAATGCTCGCCGCACTGCTGATGGGGATTTTCCCGCTGTTCAGTAGTCTTTAATACTGACGTATCACCTACGCGACGCGTCCCACCGGGGCGCGTCGCCATTACCGCTCGAAGGAAATTACATGGAATGGCTGACCAGCCCGGAAATCTGGGTTGCCTTTTTTACCCTTACCGCGCTTGAGATCGTCCTCGGTATCGACAACATCATCATGATCTCGATCCTGGTCAGCCGCATGCCCAAGCACATGCAGCCGCGCACCCGGATCTTTGGCCTGGCCCTGGCCATGGTTACCCGCATCATGCTGCTGCTGTCGATTACCTGGGTCATGCGCCTTACTGCCGACCTGTTCGTGGTGTTCGGCCAGGGCATCTCCGGACGTGATCTGATCCTGTTCTTCGGTGGCCTGTTCCTGCTGTGGAAAAGCTCGCAAGAGATTTACCACGGCCTGGAAGGCGAGGACGAAAGCCCGGATGAGCCAAAAGGCGCAGGTGGCAAGTTCTTCTACACCATTATCCAGATCGCCATCATCGACATCGTGTTCTCGCTGGACTCGGTAATCACCGCAGTGGGCATGGTTTCCCACGTACCGGTGATGATCGCCGCCATCGTCGTAGCCGTGCTGGTGATGATGCTGTGCGCCGGTGCGATCAGCAATTTCATCGACAAACACCCGTCGCTGAAAATGCTCGCACTGTCGTTCCTGATCGTGGTCGGTACCGTGCTGATCGCCGAGGCTTTCGAGGTGCACGTACCGAAGGGTTATGTCTACTTCGCCATGGCCTTCTCGCTGGCAGTGGAAGCTATCAACATCCGCATGCGCACTGCCTCGGCCCGCAAGAAAGGCACAGAACAGGAGCCGGTGAAACTGCGCAAGGACATCCCGGGTCAATAAAACCAGGGAGTGCAGGAAAACCAAAGGGCCCTTCGTTCGGGGCCCTTTTTCATGCCCGCTTTCTGAACACGATCCCTGTGGGAGCGGGTTCACCCCGCAAAAAAGCGCGCACAGGCAATCATTCATTTCCATGTGTTTCAAATAAATGACTGCCATGCGAAGCTGGCGACAGCTGCGCAAAACAACTAAAGCTTTGAGTGAGCACCGAAAATTCTTCAAACGCTCACGTTTCTTTTTCTGGGCCCTATGGGCCAGTGCAACAGGGGGCCTTCGCCATGTTGACCCTGCTCAACCTGCTTTCGGCCGTGACGCTGCTGGTCTGGGGCACCCACATCGTGCGTACCGGCATCCTTCGGGTATTCGGTTCGAACCTGCGGCGCATCATCAGCCAGAACATGGACAAGCGTCCGTTGGCTTTCATAGCCGGTATTCTGGTCACCGCCATGGTGCAAAGCAGTAACGCCACCGCCATGTTGGTCACGTCTTTCGTCGGCCAGGGCCTGATGGCCATGACCCCGGCCCTGGCGATCATGCTGGGTGCCGATGTGGGTACCGCGTTGATGGCCCGGGTATTGACCTTCGACCTGTCGTGGCTGTCACCGCTGCTGATCTTCCTGGGCGTTATTTTCTTCCTCTCGCGCAAGCAGACGCGCGCTGGCCAATTAGGTCGGGTAGGTATCGGCCTTGGCCTGATCATTCTGGCACTGGAGCTGATCGTGCAGGCAGCTGCGCCTATCACCCATGCACAAGGCGTAAAAGTGCTGTTTGCTTCGCTGACCGGCGACATCATGCTGGACGCCTTGGTAGGCGCCATGTTCGCCATGATTTCCTATTCCAGCCTGGCCGCCGTGCTGCTCACTGCGACATTGGCCGGCGCCGAAGTCATCAGCCTGCCGGTGGCCATCGGCCTGGTGGTCGGCGCAAACATCGGCAGTGGCTTGCTGGCCTTCATCAGCACCAGCATGCAGAACACCGCCGGGCGCCGGGTAGCTTTGGGCAGCCTGCTGTACAAGCTGTTTGGCCTGGTGCTGATCATCCCGGTGCTGCACCCACTGGTGGAGTGGATGGACTCGCTCAGCTTCAGCCCACAAGAGCTGGTCATCGGCTTTCACCTGCTCTACAACACGCTGCGCTGCCTGCTGATGCTACCCACAGTCAAACTCATGGGCCGGCTGTGCAATACACTGCTGCCTGAGCGCGAAACCGGTAACGGGCAAGTGCGCCCACGCCATCTGGACGCTTCGGCACTGGAAACGCCCAGCCTGGCCTTGGCCAACGCCGCCCGCGAAACCCTGCGCCTGGGCGATATCGTCGACAGCCTGCTCGAAGCCATGCTCGGCGCCCTGCGCGGAACCCAGACCGCCCTGCCACAGCAGGTTCGCGCCTTGGCCGAAGACGCCGAAGCCCTGTACAGCGCGATCAAACTGTACCTGGCGCAGATGTCCCGCGAAGACCTTAGCGAGCAGGACAACCGCCGCTGGGCGGAGATCATCGAACTGGCAATCAACCTCAAGCTGGCCTGCGACCTGATCGAGCGCATGTTGCGCAAGGTCCAGCAGCAAAAAACCAGCCAGCGCCGGGAGTTTTCCCAAACAGGCCTGGAGGAGCTGACCGGCCTGCAGGAGCAATTACTGGCCAACCTGCGCCTGGGCCTGTCGGTGTTTCTCAGCGCCGACCCGGAAAGCGCCCGCTTGCTGCTGCGGGAAAAACGCCGTTTTCGCGCCCAGGAACGGCGCTTGGCGCACGCCCATGTCAGCCGCTTGCAGCGTAAGGTGGTGCAAAGCATCGAGACCAGTTCGCTACACTTGGAACTGATTGCCGACATGAAACGGTTGAACTCTTTGTTCTGCAGCAGTGCCTATGTGGTACTAGGCGGCTCGGACACCGGCGGCCTGATGCTCGACAGCGTACCGGACGAAGCCCGTCTGCCCTGATTCTGCCTACAAAAGGACCCTCGCTCGCCCATGCGTTGCCTGATGTTCGTTTGCCTGCTGATCTGCAGCCTGCCCTCATTGGCCCTCGACCGCTCGCGAGTCGAGGGCTACCTGCTGCCCAATGGCCTGCAGATCATCCTGAAAAACGGCTACGAACGTGACCACGTGGCAATCCGCCTGGTGGTCGGGGTGGGCCTGGACGACTTCGATTGCGAGCAGAAAGAACTGCCTCACCTGCTTGAGCACCTGCTGTTCAGCGGCATTGACGAAACGGGCGAGGGCGGCCTGGAAGAGCGCCTGCAAGCGCTGGGTGGCGAGTGGAACGCCTACACCAGCAGCGCCGACACCACCTTTGTCATCGAAGCCCCGGCGCGCAACCAGCGCAAGGTCCTCGACCTGCTGCTGGCGGTTATCCGCGAAACCCGCATCGACGCCAAAGCCCTGACCACTGCCAAGCGCATCATCGAGCGCGAAGATGGCGGCCATTATGGCCACCTGCAGCGCTGGCTCGACCGCCAGGACATCGGCCACCCTGCCAGCGACCAGCTGGCCACCGAGCTGGGCCTGAAATGCCCGGAGCGCTCCAATATCGACGACATGACCCTGGAGCAGGTGCAAGCCTTGCGTGATCGCTGGTACGCCGCCAACAACATGACCCTGATCATGGTCGGTGGCCTTGACCGCCTCTTACCGGCCTATCTAGAGCGCACCTTTGGCGAGCTACCCGCCACTGAACCGGAAGAGCGCCGCAACCTTGAAAGCATCAACCAACAGGCGGAGCAGCGTCGCGACCTGACCCGCGGCTGGCTGGGCGATGGCGTCAAGCTGCACTGGCTGTTCATCGAACCGGTGCTGGACAACGACCACCAGGCCACCCTCGACCTGCTGTCACGCTACCTGGACTGGGCGCTGTACGACCAGCTGCGCCTGCGCAACGGGCTGTCCTACGGACCCACGGTGCAGCGTGAGAGCTTTGGCGACACCGGCCTGCTCAGCCTCAACGCCGACCTGGAGCGCGATGACATCGACAAGGCAGTGAAGGTGATGCAGGCCCTGTTCGAACACCTTCGCAAGGAAGGCCTCGACCCGGACACCTTCGCCCGCATCAAGGACGCCAGCGTGGCCAAGGAAAGCTGGAGCACCCAGGGCAACAGTGCCCTGGCCGACTACTACTGGGGAGCGCTGAACGACTATACCGACGGGCGTTTTGCGAACCCGGTGCGCAAGTTGCGCCAGGTCAGCCTTGAACAGGCCAACGAGGCGCTGAAAGAACTGCTCAAGGAAGATGGCTATGTGCGCATCGAGAAGCCGTTGCTTGGCTATGACGAGCTTTACGGCTTGATCGCCTTGCTTGTGGGGGTGGTCCTGGCAGCAGGGTTGCTGCGCTGGCGGCGGCATGGGCCTGAACGGCCGAGTGGTGCTACACGGCAGCGGTGAATCGGCGGTATCCTTTTGCCAGTACCGCCTCCTTCGCGGGCACGCCCGCTCCCACAGGGACTGCACAAGTGGCAAACCCTGTGGGAGCGGGCATGCCCGCGAAGGGGCCCGGACAGCCAACTCATCCTTTCTGTTGTAGCCCCTAATGCCCCAAATTCCCCATATCGTCCAGCGCATCATCGAACTGCTCAAACGCTACCCCGGCATCATCGCGCTCGGCGGTTTTCTCTCCGGTATAGGCAGCTTCATCCTGGTCGACAGGCAAGCCGGCCTGGCCAGCTGGGTTGCCGTGCTCATGCTGGTCAGTTGGGTCTGGCTGATGCTGGAAAACACCCTCACCGGCTTGTTCGCGCGTACTTTCAACCGCGAAATCCCGCAGCCGCTGTTGCGCTACGCGACGCAGATGATCCACCAGGAAACGCTGTTCTTCGTGCTGCCGTTCTTCTTCATCACCACCACCTGGAACAGCGGCCAGCTGGTGTTCACCGGTTTGCTCGGTGCCGCAGGCCTGATTTCGATCATCGATCCGCTGTACTACAAATGGCTGGCACCACGGCGCTGGCTGTTCCTGGCGCTGCATACCCTGACGCTGTTCGCCGCCCTGCTGACCGCGCTGCCGATCATCCTGCACCTGACCACCGCGCAGAGTTTCAAGCTGGCCCTGATCGCGGCCATGGCGCTGTCTTTCCCCAGCCTGGCCAGCAGCTTCCCGATCAACAACTGGCGCCGCGCCGTGGCGCTGGTGCTGGTCACCCTGTCGGTCGGTGCCGGGGGCTGGCTGCTGCGCTCCTGGGTACCGCCAGCAACCCTGTGGATGACCGAGGTGGCGGTGAGTACCGAAGTGCTGAACCGCCAGCCCGGCGAGTCGCTGGACGAAATTGCCGCCAGCCGCATACGCAGCAGCGGCCTGTACGCCTACACCGCCATCAACGCACCACGCGGCCTGAACGAGCGGATCTACCATGTGTGGCAAAAGGACGGCAAAGAGGTGGACCGCATCGCCCTGGACATCCATGGCGGGCGCAAGGAAGGCTACCGGGCCTGGACCCACAAGCAGAACTTCCCGCCAAACCCGGTGGGCAAGTGGCAGGTGAGGGTGCTGACCGAAGATGGCCAGGTGATTGGCGTACTGCGTTTCAAGGTGGTCGACGACACGCCAGCGCAGTAAATGAAAGGGGCGCTATGCGCCCCCGGGGCATCAACACACAGCACATAATCACCTAACAGCCCATGCCGGCTGCGCTATGATCAGCCCTTAAGCCTTAGCGCCGAGTCAATTGCATGGAGCCTATGACCCCACCCAGCGCCACCCTGGATGCCAGCAGCCAACCGGCCTGCCTGCGCATAACCGGTGACTGGACACTGGCGCACTACGCCAGCCTCAGGCGCGAGAGCGAGCAGCTACGCGCGCACTACACTGCTGACACCGTCGCCGACCTCAGCCAGCTGGGCCGCCTGGACACCGCCGGGGCCTCGCTGCTGGCCGAGCTGCTCGGCTCAGAACGCCTGTCACACTGTGCCGAGGACCTGCCCGAAGCCAGCCGCGCACTGCTCAGGAACGTCTACTGCTCGGTCCAGGACTACTGCATCCCGGTCAAGGAGCCCGAGCGCAACGTCCTGCTGATGCTGCTGGAACGCATCGGCCGTGCCGTCGGCACACTGTGGCAAGACTCCATGCAGTTGCTCGGTTTCATCGGTGTCATCCTCGAGACCCTGCTACGCCGCGCCCTGACACCGCACCGCTGGCGCCTCACGCCGGTTGTGGCACATATCGAACAGACCGGGCTGGACGCGGCCCCCATCGTCGCCTTGCTGACCTTCCTGGTGGGCGCGGTGGTGGCCTTCCTCGGTGCCACGGTACTGGCCGCATTCGGCGCGACCATTTTCACCGTGGACCTGGTGGCGTTCTCGTTCCTGCGCGAGTTCGCCGTGCTGCTGACCGCCATCCTCATGGCCGGCCGCACCGCCAGCGCTTTCACCGCGCAGATCGGCTCGATGAAGGCCAACGAGGAAATCGACGCCATCCGTACCCTGGGCCTGAACCCGATGGAGCTGCTGGTGGTGCCACGGGTACTGGCACTGCTGATTTCACTGCCCTTGCTCACCTTCATCGCGATGATCTGCGGCATTGTCGGCGGTGCAGTGGTATGCGCCCTGTCGCTGGGCATCTCGCCGGCGATGTTCCTCTCGCTGCTGCAAACCGATATAGGCGTGCAGCACTTCCTGGTGGGCTTGGCCAAGGCGCCGTTCTTCGCCTTCCTGATCGCCGCCATCGGCTGCCTCGAAGGCTTCAAGGTCAGCGGCAGCGCCGAATCGGTGGGCGCACACACCACCTCTGCGGTGGTGCAGTCGATTTTTGTGGTCATCGTCCTGGACGCCGTGGCCGCCCTGTTCTTCATGGAGATGGGCTGGTGAATGCTCGGGAAAAAGTGATCGAAGCCCGCGGCATCTGCAACCGTTTCGGCCGCCAGGTTGTGCATGAAAACCTCGACCTGGACCTTTACCGTGGCGAAATCCTGGCCGTGGTCGGTGGTTCGGGCAGCGGCAAGTCGGTACTGCTGCGCAGCATCATTGGCCTGCGCCGGCCCAATGAAGGGCTGATCAAGGTGTTCGGCCAGGACCTTGCGGGCCTGCGCGAAGAACAGCGCTCACTGGTCGAACGGCGCTTCGGCGTGCTGTTCCAGAAGGGCGCACTGTTCTCTTCGCTGACCGTCACCGAAAACGTGGCCTTGCCGTTGATCGAACACGCCGGGCTGTCCCGCGCCGATGCCGAGCACCTGGCCGGCGTCAAGCTGGCCTTGGCCGGGTTGCCAATCTCGGCCGCCGACAAGTACCCGTCCTCGCTGTCAGGGGGCATGATCAAGCGTGCAGCGCTGGCTCGCGCCTTGGCACTGGACCCGGACATCCTGTTCCTTGACGAGCCCACCGCCGGCCTGGACCCGATCGGCGCCGCCGCATTCGACCAGCTGATCCTGACGCTGCGTGATGCGCTGGGCCTGTCGGTGTTCCTCATCACCCACGACCTCGACACCCTGTACACCATTACCGACCGCATCGCGGTGCTGTCGCAAAAAAAGGTCCTGGTGGCCGGCCCGCTGGCCGAGGTCGAGCAGACCAACGACGCCTGGATTCAAGAATACTTTCACGGCCCACGCGGGCGCGCAGCCGAGCAGGCTGCCACCCGTGCCAGGCAGGAGCGCTGAGCAATGGAAACCCGAGCCCATCATGTCCTTATCGGCCTGGTCACCGTCCTGGTGGTGGCTGGTGCCATGCTGTTCGGCCTATGGCTGACCAAGTCCAGTGTCGATGACGCCTTCAAGGATTACGAAGTGGTGTTCAACGAAGCCGTTTCCGGCCTGTCGCGCGGCAGCCCGGTGCAGTACAACGGTATCAAGGTGGGTGATGTATCTACCCTGCGGCTGGACCCGAAGGACCCGCGTCGGGTACTGGCCCGGGTGCGCCTGAGCGGCGACACCCCAGTGAAAGAAGACACCCAGGCCAAGCTGACCCTGGCCGGCGTGACAGGCAACTCGTTCATCCAGCTGAGCGGCGGCACTCCGCACAGCCCTGAACTGAAGGGCAAGGACGGCAAGCTGCCAGTGATCATTGCCTCGCCGTCGCCGATCTCGCGCCTGCTCAATGACAGCAGCGATCTCGTCACCAACGTCAACCTGCTGCTGCACAACGCCAACCAGATGTTCTCGGAAGACAACATCGGCCACCTCAGCAACACCCTGGCCAACCTCGACAAGACCACCGGCGCCTTTGCCGGGCAGCACGGTGGCATCGCCGAGGCCATCGAACAGCTGGTGCAGGTGGGCAAGCAGGCCAGCGCGACCCTGGCCGAAACCCAGGCGCTGATGCACAACGCCAACGGCCTGCTCGGCAGCCAAGGCAAACAGGCGATCGGCAGCGCCGAGCAGGCCATGCAGTCACTGGCTGAAAGTACGGCAACCATCAACAACCTGCTCAAGAACAACAGCGAGGCCCTCGGCGACGGCGCACAAGGCCTGAACCAGCTAACCCCAGCCATTCGCGAGCTGCGCGAAACCCTCAACGCGCTCAAAGGCATTTCCCGGCAACTGGAGGCCGACCCGAGCGGCTACCTGCTCGGCCGCGACAACAACAAGGAGTTCCAGCCATGAAACCGTCGTTGCGCCTGCTGGCCCTGGCGGCCTCGCTGAGCCTGGCCAGTGCCTGCTCGATCCTGCCCCAGACCGAGCCCGTCGACCTCTACCGCCTGCCGGTGAACCAGCCCAGCCGCACAGCGGCGCCGCTGGACTGGTCATTGCGTCTGAACAAACCGCTGGCCAGTGAGGTGTTGGCTGGCCCGCGCATTGCCGTCATTCCCCAAGGCGATGTGGTCAGCAGTTACAAGGGCGCGCGCTGGAGCGATGCGGCCCCGGTACTGCTGCGCAACCGCCTGCTCGATGGTTTCCAGCGTGACGGCCAGGTGCAGCGCTTGAGTGCCGACGACAGCAACCTGCAGGCCGACTACGAGCTGGCTGGCGAGTTGCAGGCGTTTCAGAGTGAATACCGCCCGGGCGGGGCGGTGGAAGTGGTGATCCGCTACGATGCCCGTCTGGTTCAGGGGCGCAACCAGCGCATCCTGGCCAGCAAGCGCTTCGAGATTCGCCAGCCCCTTGCCGACAAACAGGTGTCAGCGGTGGTCGCCGGCTTTGGTCAGGCCAGCGACCAGCTGGTGAGGCAGGTGGTGAACTGGACGATTGCCCAGGCCAACCAGGATCAGTTGAAGGTTCAGGCGAAGAACCAGTAGCAGACGAAGATCGCCGCGATCACCCCGGACAACTCGGCCAGCAGTGCGCAGCCTACCGCATGGCGCACGCGCTGGATGCCCACGGCGCCAAAGTACACGGCCAGTACGTAGAAGGTGGTTTCGGTGCTGCCCTGAACCGTTGCCGCCACCAAGGCCGGGAAACTGTCCACGCCTTGGGTCTGCATGGTCTCGATCAGCATGGCCCGTGCTGCGCTGCCAGAGAACGGCTTGACTAGCGCGGTGGGCAAGCCCTCGACAAAGCGGGTGTCCAGGCCCATCCAGTTCACCGCATGACGGATACCGTCCAGGGCCAGCTCCAGGGCACCAGAGGCGCGCAGCACACCCACCGCCACCAGCATCGCCACCAGGTAGGGCAGCAGGTTCTTGGCCACATCGAAGCCTTCCTTCGCGCCTTCGACAAAGGCTTCATACACCTTCACCCGCTTCAGGGCACCTATCACCAGGAACAGCATGATCACGCCAAACAGCGTGAGGTTGCCCAGGATAGACGACAGGCTGGCCAGCGCGGCCGCCGACAAAGTGCCGAGAAAGGCCATGAACCCTCCCAGCAGCAAGGCGCCGGGGATGAAGTAGGCAAGTACCACCGGGTCCCACAGGCGCAAACGCTGCATCACTGCCACCGACAGCAGGCCGACCAGGGTCGAGACGCTGGTCGCCAGCAGGATGGGCAGAAACACCATGGTCGGGTCTGGCGCGCCCTGCTGGGCCCGGTACATGAAGATAGTGACTGGCAGCAGCGTCAGCGACGAGGCGTTGAGCACCAGGAACAGGATCTGCGCGTTACTCGCGGTGGTGCTGCTGGGGTTCAGCTCCTGCAGCGCGCGCATGGCCTTGAGCCCAATCGGCGTGGCGGCGTTGTCCAGGCCCAGACCGTTGGCGGCGAAGTTCATGGTTATCAGGCCAAGAGCCGGGTGGCCGGGCGGCACCTCCGGCATCAGGCGGGCAAACAGCGGGCCCAGCACCTTGGCCAGCCATTCGACGATACCGGCCTTCTCGGCGATCTTCAGAAAGCCCAGCCACAGGGTCAGTGTGCCGAACAGCAGCACCATCACCTCGACCGACAGCTTGGCCATGGCGAAGATGCTTTCGACCATTGCCGCGAAGATGCCAGCGTTCCCGCCTACCAGCCATTGGGCCAGGGCGGACACCGCCGCCACCAGGAAAAAGCCAAGCCAAAGGCCGTTGAGCATCCGCGTGTACCCCCTGAAAAATGCCCGAATGATAGCGTATCGCAGCCCCTGACTGGCGATCGCAGGCGAGGGCTGCGCCCTCGTATCGCGACACAAGGCCGCTCCCACAAAGATCGGTGAACGCCCGCCCTTGTGGGAGCGGCCTTGCGTCGCGATAGGGCCGCAACGCGGCCCAAGATCTCACAGACAACAAAAAGCCCCGACAGGTCGGGGCTCTTTATCAAACAGCGGTAAGGCTCAGCGCTTGGCGGTTTCGCCAGCGACTACAGCTTCCTTTTTGTCGGCCATCAGCGAGGCGTAGTACTGCTCGCCTTTGGCCGCGTCGTACATGCCTTCCCAGCGCGCGATGACCAGTGCAGCCAAGGCGTTGCCCACCACGTTCAGTGCAGTACGGGCCATGTCCATGATGCGGTCGACACCTGCGATGAAGGCCAAGCCTTCCAGCGGGATGCCTACGCTGCCCAGGGTGGCCAGCAGGACCACGAACGATACGCCCGGCACGCCGGCGATACCTTTGGAGGTGACCATCAGGGTCAGCACCAGCAGCAGCTGCTGGCTCCACGACAGGTCGATACCGTACAGCTGGGCAATAAAGATGGCCGCAATGCTCTGGTACAGGGTCGAACCGTCAAGGTTGAAGGAGTAGCCGGTCGGTACCACGAACGAACAGATCGACTTCGGTGCGCCGTACTTCTCCATCTTCTCGATCACACGCGGCAGCACGGTTTCGGAGCTGGAGGTGGAGTAGGCCAGGATCAGCTCATCTTTCATGATGCGCATGATCTTGATCACCGAGAAGCCGAACACGCGGGCTACCAGGCCCAGCACCATGAAGGCGAAGAAGGCGATGGCGAAGTACACCAGCAGCACCAGCTTGGCCAGCGGCAGCAGCGAGCTGAAGCCGAAGTTGGCCACGGTCACGGCGATCAGGGCGAACACGCCGATCGGGGCGTAGTTCATGATCATGTGGGTGACCTTGAACATGGTTTCCGATACAGCCTGGAAGGTGCGTACCAGCGGGTCACGCAGTTCTGCCTGCAGGCTAGAAAGGCCCAGGCCGAACATTACCGAGAAGAAGATGATCGGCAGCATTTCGCCACGCATCAGCGCTGCGAAGATGTTCGACGGAATCAGGTTGAGCAGGGTTTCGATGAACGCGTGCTCATGCTGCACCTCAGCCGCAGTGGCCTGGTACTTGGAGATGTCCACGGTACCCAGGGTGCTCATGTCGATGCCGGCGCCCGGGTGGAACAGGTTGGCCAGCACCAGACCCACGACGATGGCGATGGTGGTCACCACTTCGAAGTAGATGATGGTCTTCAGGCCGATACTGCCCAGTTTCTTCGCGTCGCCAACCCCGGCGATACCCACGATCAGCGACGAGATCACGATCGGGACGACGATCATCTTGATCAGGCGAATGAAGATGTCACCGGCGGGCTGGAGAACGTTGCTGATCCACCATGCCTTTTCCGCGCTGAAGTGGTTCAGCAGCGCGCCGATTGCAACGCCCAGGACCAGACCGATGACGATCTGCCAGGCGAGGCTCAGTTTTGCCTTCTTCATGTCTTTACCCTTTGTTCTAGTGGTCATGGCACCGGACGAAAACGCCCGTGACAAAGCCATAGGCCAGGTCACGGGCAGCAAATCTTCCTTCCGGCGACTTCATGTAAGGACAGCGCAGGCGAGCGACAGGGCGCTCGTGCCAGCGAAAAAGGCGGCAACTATTGCGATGGCAAAGGGGGAAATCTAATGCCGGAAACGCATACCCCATGCCGTTTACGCATATCGATTTGCACTAAAACAGAGCGTCGGCAAGTGCTTGATTTATAACGTTCGGAATCCCGAACAAGTCCAAACCGCCATATTTCGGCAGATTTGACGGTATGCAAAGCACATGAAAGATGGCCTGTTCGACAATCCGAATGGCGGAAATGACACTTGAAGAAGCGCCATCGAGGTCGAAAAAAAGTTGATGTACGGTCGAGACAAAATGTGTCTTGAGGGAAAAAACGCGCAAGGGGAGGGACGTTTCCTACATGGCTCCTCGGAAGTCAGGTCTGCAAGGTGTCCCTGTGACACCGCCGACCTGATACTTCCGATTCCGCCTTTCCTGACCCGGCCCATTGCTGGAGGCACTCCCTGTACCCCTAGGCCACTCCGGTTCTCTAGCAACCAGAACAGCCCGGCCCCTTGGTCATGTGCTGCCCCTCCTCGGGGCGGCGCATCATAGAAGGCTGAACTATAGAAAGGTTCAGCTTCTATTACGTGACAGTCGATACCCTTTCACCGCAATACCGGCAAAAAAATGCTCAGTACCAGTTAGGGTCACGTTTGAGCTGCTCCTGCAGCATCGCCTTCATGCCGTCATCGGGTTTGCCCAGCCAGCGGTACTGCGCATGGCGAGTGGGCGATTTGTCGCTGGGCAAACCCTCGGGTACCTCCACGAGCATCCCGTAGGCATCATCCTTGTCCCAGCTGAAGGCCACGATCAGCCGCTTGTAGGTGCAGTTGTCCTGTTTTTCACACAGGGGGCCGACCAAGTATTTGTCGCCGTCTTCGGTAACGGCAGACATCTGCTGCTGGGCACTACCGGTCAGATTGACTACCCAATCGGGCAGTCGTTCCTCGCCCTTGATCGTGTCCTGCCAGGTATCCCGATACTCCGGGTCCGAGCCGAGCAACTGGTCGACCCGGACCTGGCCGTCATTGGCCGCCATGGCCGCCGCGCTGCCGCCCAGCAACAGGGCGGCGGCAAGGGCCGAACAAAGCTTCCTGCTCATCTTCAACCTCGTCCACGTCCAAAGAAGAAGGAGGCTACGAACAACACCAGGAAGACAATGAACAGGATCTTGGCGATACCCGTCGCAGCGCCCGCTATACCACCGAAGCCCAGTACGGCAGCGACAATGGCGATGATGAGGAAAGTGATAGCCCAGCTCAGCATGGTAGTTCTCCTTTCTTTTTGCGGAATCGATCGGGTCGGCAGGTCAGAAAACCCAGCGGTCCCGGGGTACGACATTTTCCAGGGTGGCCGGTGAGGCAGTGGCCTGGCCCGCTGGCAGGCGGTCAGCCGCCTGGACCAGGGTGTTGGCACGGGTTGCCTGAATTTGCGTCAACAGGGCAGTTTGAGCTGCCACCTGGTCAGCCAGACGCGCTGTCTGCCAGCTGTAATAGAAGAGGCCAGCAGCCAAGGTCAGCAGCAGCGCCATGCCAAGCGTGAGCATCTGGCGCAAAGGCAGTGCGGCGATCTGTGAGCGGTTGACGGATTGGCGGTTCATGCCGGCTCCTCCTGCTGTAATTTTTGTTCAAACCTGAACAGGTAATTGCAGCCTGCATGCCAGCCTTTTGATTTAATTAAAATGCTTATAAATCAATCACTTACATAATCATCAAGTGAACCGCGAGGACGTATCCTGCACGATGTCGCCTGCAGGGTCGTGCGAATTGCACGATCATCCCTCAACCTTGGTCGCCACCTTGAGCAGGTCGGCATCTACCCCGCGTACGCCGATGATCTGCCGGGCGATCTCCACGGCGATGGTTTTCTGCTCAGCGCTGACCACCTCACCCGACAGCCTGACCATCCCCGATTCGCTGGCCACCTTCAGGTTCAGGCCATCGAGGTTGCGGCTGAAGCGGTAGCTGCTCTGGATCTTGTCGATGATCCAGCTGTCACTGGGCTTCGGCCCGGTTGGCGCCCCCACCGGCGTTTCCCGCGCCTTGGCCATGGCGGCGGTATCGAGGCTGATCAGGTTATTGACCAAGTGCACGCCGTCGGTGGTACGCGCCACCACGCCTGCCAGCTCCTTGGCTTCGGCACTGTCGACCCTGCCGCGCAACGTCACCACGCCGTCGCTGCTCTGTACTTCTATAGGTGCTTTTTCGGTGGTGCGGCTCCACAACAGCCGGGCGCGGATCACCGCCGCCAGGGTGGCGTCCTCCAGGCGCTGGGCATAGGCACGCTGCTCCAGCGGGCGCTCGACCAGTTGGGCATTGACCTGCAACTGGTTCTCAACGTGTTCGATGCCCCGGGTGGCCCGGGCCACATCTTCGGCCAGCTGCCGCTCGACCTCGCTCTCCACCTCACCGGAAAGCCGCGCCTGCTTGCCGTCCACTTCAACCTTTATACGGAATGGGTCGAGCATGCGGTTCAGTGTCAGGGCGGTTTGCAGGGCACCTTCCAGGCGCGCGTCCTGCACCGGGTCGGCCACGGCCGGGGTGAAAATTGGCAGCAGGGTGGCTGCCAAAACGGCAGTACGCAGGGAAAAGGGCATGGCTGTTCCTCCTTCGTAGGCAAAATCTGAAAAACATCGCAACCAATGTGCCAGTGCGTGCCTCTAAGTAAATCATTGGCAAATAGCGGTTTTTACGTATCGTTTGGCCGTTGGCTAGCATGCAAAGGACAGAATCCTTCAGAATTGACCATGCAACTTGCCCGATTTTTCCCACACTAAATAAAGATCTATCCCTAAGGAGCACAGGAAATGGAATCAGCCCAGGACAACCAAGGCCGCATTCTGCTGGTGGATGACGAGTCCGCGATCCTGCGCACCTTCCGCTACTGCCTGGAAGACGAGGGATACAGCGTGGCCACGGCCAACAGCGCCGCCCAGGCCGAAACCTTGCTGCAGCGACAGGTATTCGACCTGTGCTTCCTCGATTTACGCCTCGGTGAAGACAACGGCCTCGATGTGCTGGCGCAGATGCGTATCCAGGCCCCGTGGATGCGCGTGGTGATCGTTACCGCGCACTCGGCGATCGACACTGCGGTAGACGCGATTCAGGCCGGCGCTGCCGACTACCTGGTCAAACCGTGCAGCCCCGACCAGTTGCGCCTGGCCACGGCCAAGCAACTGGAGGTGCGCCAGCTTTCAGCGCGCCTGGAAGCCCTGGAAGGTGAAGTCCGCAAACCCAAGGACGGCCTCGACTCCCATAGCCCGGCCATGATGGCGGTGCTTGAAACCGCCCGCCAGGTCGCCACCACCGACGCCAACATCCTCATCCTGGGCGAGTCCGGCACCGGTAAGGGCGAGCTGGCACGGGCGATCCATGGCTGGAGCAAGCGTGCACGCAAAGCCTGCGTGACCATCAACTGCCCGTCGCTTAACGCCGAGCTGATGGAAAGCGAGCTGTTCGGCCATACCCGTGGCGCCTTCACCGGCGCGAGCGAAAGCACCTTGGGGCGGGTCAGCCAGGCAGATGGTGGCACGCTGTTCCTCGACGAGATCGGCGATTTCCCGCTGACCTTGCAGCCCAAACTGCTGCGCTTCATCCAGGACAAGGAATACGAACGCGTAGGCGACCCGGTCACCCGACGTGCAGATGTGCGTATTCTGGCCGCTACCAACCTGAACCTCGAAGAGATGGTGCGCGAAAGCCGCTTCCGTGAAGACCTGCTGTACCGCCTGAACGTCATCACACTGCACCTGCCACCGCTGCGCGAGCGCAGTGAGGACATCCTCACCCTGGCGGACCGCTTCCTTGCCCGCTTCGTCAAGGAATACTCCCGCCCCGCTCGCGGGTTCAGTGACGAGGCACGCTCGGCCCTGCTCAACTACCGATGGCCTGGCAACATTCGTGAACTGCGCAACGTGGTGGAACGGGCCAGCATCATTTGCCCGCAGGAACGCGTGGAAATCAGCCATCTGGGCATGGGCGAACAACCCGCCAGCAATGCCCCGCGCGTGGGCGCCGCCCTGAGCCTGGATGAGCTGGAGCGCGCCCATATCGGCGCCGTGCTGGCCGCCAGCGACACCCTGGACCAAGCCGCCAAGACCTTGGGCATCGATGCTTCAACCCTGTACCGCAAGCGCAAGCAGTACAACCTATGAAGTGGCCACCCATGAAGCTGCGCACGCGGCTTTTCCTCAGCATCTCGGCGCTGGTGACCGTGGCATTGCTAGGGCTCCTGCTGGGCCTGGTCAGCGTGCTGCAGATGGCCACAGTGCAACAGCAGCTGGTGCGTGAAACCACCCATGCCCTGGAAGTGGGCCTGAAGTTGCGCCAGAACCTGGGCGAACAGCTGACCCTGATCCTGGATGAAGACACCGCCCCGGAAAGCCTGCGGCTGCTACAGGAAAACTTCCAGGCCCTGCTCAATCAAGGGCTGGAGCAAGGCGGTGAACGCACCGGTTTCAGCAAGGCCAGCAGCAATTACCAGGCCTTCCTCCAGGCCTATCGCGACAGCGCCGCACCCGCTCGCAGCATGGGTCTCGATCAGCCGTTGGGGGCCGCATTCAACCAGGTCCGCAGCGACCTGATCGATTCCCACAGGCAGGCATTGGACCTGATTACCCGTAGCGAGGAACGCACCCGTGACCGAGCCTTGCTGGTCAGCGGTGTACTGGGCCTGATGGGCCTGGTGGTGCTGGTACTGGGCTTTATCACCGCGCACAACATCGCCCGGCGTTTCGGCCAGCCGATCGAAGCCTTGGCCAAGGCGGCCGACCAGCTGGGCAAAGGCAATTTCGACGTCACCTTGCCGGTCACTCAGGCGTCCGAGCTCAACCAGCTGACCCGTCGCTTTGGCCTGATGGCCGATGCCTTGCGCAAGCACCAGGCCACCAACGTTGACGAACTGCTGGCTGGTCAGCAACGTCTACAGGCCGTGCTCGACAGCATTGACGACGGTCTGCTGATCATCGACCGCCAAGGCCGCCTCGAGCACCTCAACCCGGTAGCGCAGCGCCAGCTGGGCTGGAACGACAGCCGCGTCGGCAGCAGCCTCGCAGAAGCCTTGCAGCGCCCCGAGCTTGAGCAACAGCTGCGCCAGGTGCTACGCGGGGGCAACCTCGACCGCCCACCTGACGATTTGAACATGGAGGTTGATGAAGAATCACGCCTGCTCACCTACAGCCTGACCCCGGTCAGCCACCCGCAGGGGCCAATCCTGGGTGCGGTGATGGTGCTGCACGATGTGACCGAGCAAAGGGCCTTCGAGCGGGTGCGCAGCGAGTTCGTGCTGCGCGCCTCCCACGAACTGCGTACCCCGGTGACTGGCATGCACATGGCCTTCGGCCTGTTGCGCGAGCGGGTAAAATTCCCGCCCGAGGCGCGCGAGAACGACCTGTTGGAAACCATCGGCGAAGAAATGCAGCGCCTGACCCAGCTGATCAACGACCTGCTGAACTTCTCGCGCTACCAGAGCGGGCTGCAGAAGCTGGACCTGGCCCCATGCTCCCTCGACGAGCTGCTTGAGCGGGCGCGACTGCGGTTTGCGGAGCAGGCAGCGCACAAGCAGATCGAATTGACCATGGAACTGGAAGCGCCGCTGCCGCGCATCCAGGCCGATGCCGCCCAGCTGGACCGCGTGCTGGACAACCTGCTGCACAACGCCGTCCGCCATACTGCCAACGGCGGGCGTATCCGCCTGCATGCCCGGCGGCATGCGGAACGGGTCATCATCAGTGTCGAGGACAACGGCGAGGGCATCGCCTATGGGCAGCAGGGGCGCATCTTCGAACCCTTCGTGCAGGTAGGTCGCAAGAAAGGCGGCGCTGGGCTGGGGCTGGCATTGTGCAAGGAGATCGTCCAGCTGCACGGCGGTCGCATGGGTGTATTTTCCCGACCGGGGCAGGGGACCCAGTTCTACATGGCGTTGCCGGTCTGAATGCGGTAACGCGCCTATACCCGCCGCGGGAGGTGCCCGCGGGTCACCAGCTCGGCAAATTGCCGGGCGTTCAGAGGCCGGGCAAACAGCCAGCCCTGGCCATAGTTGACCCCCTCGCTGTTCAGCAGCACCGCCTGGTCCTCGAACTCGATCCCTTCGGCGATCACCCGCAGGTGCAGGTCATGGGCCATGCGGATGATATGGGGGGCAACGCCGCTGCTGGCGGCATCATGGCCCAGGGCATCGATGAACGCCTTGTCGATTTTCAGGCAGTCCACCGGCAAGGTCTGCAGGTAGGCCAGGCTGCAATAACCCGTACCAAAATCGTCGATCAGCACCTGATGCCCCACGGCGCGCAGCGCCTGCAGGTTGTCACGGGCTACCACCACATCGATCAGGCCACGCTCGGTCACCTCAAAGGCAATCTGGCTGGGCGCCACTCGATGCAAGGCCAACAGGCGGGCCGCCACCCGACCAATACGCGGCACCATCACATCGCATGCCGCCAGGTTTATCGATATGTACAGTTTGGGGTGCGAGCGCAGTAGCTGTCCAAGCTGTTCAAGCACCCGTTGCAGGACAAAATCGGTGATCTGGCGAATCTGCCCGGTGTTCTCCGCCAGCGGAATAAACAAGTCCGGGCTGGTCAGGGTGCCGTCCGGTCGACGCCAGCGCACCAGCGCCTCGGCACCCACGCAACGCCGGCTGTCGAGCTCGATGATTGGCTGATAGAGCACCTGCAGCTCGCCACGGCGCAAGGCATTCTGCAACTCCGAGCTCATCGACCGTCGTTGCAGGATCAACTGGAGTACCAGCCAACCGATGCAGCAGGCCGCCAGCACGCTACCGGGGAACAGCAACCAGAGCATGCCGTTCATCCTCAGCGGCAGGCTCGCCCTCGGGGCTATCAGCACCAGCTGGTAATCCGGCGACTTGGTCGGCATTCGGTAGATCAGCCGATCACTGAGTTCCAGCAATGACTTGTGGCCGTTCGACCATGCGGAGGGCGGTGGCCATACCTGGGGCGGGCCGAGTACCGGAATGGCCCGGGCACCGTTGTCCAGCACCACCACCAGGCTGCCGCCCGGGGGCAGATCGACCACGTCGGTCAGGTGCCCGCGCGAGGTGGAGACCACGAACTTGCCCCGGCCCAGCATGAGTGCAGCCAGGTTCTCGTTGGGTTCGGTGGTGGTGTTCAACCAGTAGCTGTAGGTCGGCCCCTGAATGTCGGGTGCCCGCAGAGGTTCGAACGCCCGCTCATCGCCACGGTTGGAGCAGGCGACATCACCGTCCACATAAGCCGCTTCATAAATGAACCGCGAGCTCAGGCCCACTTGTTGCAACGCCGCCAGCATCGCCGGGCTGCAGCCACGCAAGGGCTGCGCCTGCAACAGGTCGACCCCTTCACGCAACTGGCCAAACACTTGTTCGAGGCGGTCGAGAAATCGCTCGCCCTGGGCGTTCATCTGCTCGCTCTCGCTTTGCTTCATCTGTTGCAGGGCAATGCCAATGCTGGCAGAGAGCAACAGGGCGGCGCTGGCCAGCGCTGCCAAGGAGGCCAGCATCCAGGGACGGTAAAAAATTTGGCGCAGCAGGGTGATGATGGCTGACATCAAAGGCATCCAGTTGATAACTAAGGTATAGCAACTGAATCGAGAATCACCCTCACCGTTTGGCGCTTATCCGCAGTTTACGCAGGCCTTTGCAGGAGCGGCCTTGTCGCGAACGGGCTGCAAAGCCCCCGGGATCTCAGCTTTTGCCTGGTCACCGGGGCCGCTTTGGGGCCCGTTCGCGACACAAGGCCGCTCCTGCAGGGCTCAGCGCATGCGGTTAAGCACCTGCAGCATCGCTGCCGTCTGCGCATCCGGCATGCCGTCGAAGCGCTGAGGGCGGAAGCGCATCTGGAACGCGGCAATCACATGCCGGGTGGCCACATCCAGCACCCCGGTCTGCTCGATTTGATAGCCAAACCGCACCAGCTCCTGCTGGTACCAGCCAATGCCTGGCGGGTTGACGCTGAAGTAGGCCTGCTGCCGCGCCACAGCGTTGGCATCCGGCCAGATACCCAGCCCGGCATCAGCCAGGCGCTTCCACGGGAACAGCGGCCCCGGGTCCAGCTTGCGCAACGGGGCAATATCGCTGTGGCCGATGATGTGCCGCGGCTCGATGTTGTTGCGTTTGACAATGTCCTTGAGCAGCGCGATCAGCGATTGCACCTGCGCTTCGCTGTAAGGGTGCCAGACCCGGCCGTTCGGTGTGTCGGTAAACCCCGGATTGACGATCTCGATCCCAATGGACGAGGAGTTCAGCCAGGTGCGCCCCTGCCACTGGCTGTCACCGGCATGCCAGGCACGGCGGTTCTCATCCACCAGTTGATACACCGTCGCCGGGCCGTCGCCGATCAGGTAATGGCTGCTGACCTCACCATGGGTAAGCAACGCCAGGGAGCGCTCCAGCGAAGCATTGGTGTAATGCAGGACAACGAACTGGATGCGGTTGTCCTGGTTGGCCGAGGGGTGGCTGCGGTCAATGCGCAGGCCCGTCGAGCAACCGGCGATAGACAACAGCAGAAAGGGGATCAGCGTTTTTTTTAGCGTAGAAAGCACGTCAGTGGCCTCAGCGAATCAGCGCTACAGTATAACGTGCTCCCCATGGCCGCGCTTACCGTGGGTCAGTGTTTGCAGGCTAGCCCTGTTCGACCAGGTTGCGGCCCTGCTCCTTGGCCCGGTACAGCGCCGCATCGGCGCGCTTGAGTACCTGGTCGGCGCGCTCCCCGGAGCGAAAAGCAGCCAGGCCGATGGAGGTGGTAATGACCACCCGCTCGCCCTTGAAGTGGAACGGGCAGGCTTCCACCGTGGCCCGCATGACTTCCGCCACTTGGGCAGCGGCAGCCGGCGACCTCTGAGGGAGCAGCAGGACGAATTCCTCACCACCGAAACGGGCGATGAAGTCACGACCCTGCAGGCGCTTGCGTAACTGGTCCGCAACAATCTTCAGTACCTTGTCACCCGCCAGGTGCCCATAACTGTCGTTGATGCGTTTGAAGTGATCCAGGTCGAGGATAGCCATGGCCAGATGGCCGCCGTTCTCTTGCCATTCGACCATTTCGCGCTCTACCCGCTCACTCCAGGCCGCGCGGTTGGGCAGGCCGGTCAGGGGGTCAAGCAGGGCTTTCTGGCGCTGCTCTTCCAGGTGCTCGCGGTAACCGAGCGCTTCGTGCTCCATGTTTGCCACCCGCTCGGACAGGCCTTGCAGGCGCCCCGCCAGCTCTTGCTCGCGGCGATCCCGTTCGTGCTTGTGCTCGTCCATGGTGACCAGCAGGCCTTCCAGGCGGTTTTCCAGGATGTGCTTGAGGCTATCGACGTCAGCGGCGCCCTGCACACTGGTTTGCAACCCATCGACATGCTCACGCAACTGGGTATCCAGCTCGCGAGCGGCAAAGCTGTTGTCGGCGTGGCCGGCGCTGGCCTCGTGCAGGTGGCTCTGGAACCCTTCCAGGCGCTCATTGAGCTGTTGCAGATAAGTTTCGAATTCGTGCTGGCCACTGTCAGTGATCGCCAGCATGAGCACGGCAAGGTCATCCAGCACCGGGATCAGCTCGTACCAGTTCAGGCCACGGGCAACTCGCTCGCGCATTTCCAGCGCCTGAGCCTTGTGCCGTTCGGGCAGGCTCAGGTCATCGAGCAGGCCGATCAGGGTCTTTTCGATGTGCGCCGCAACCTGGCTGTACGGCGGTTCAACCGCGTAGGGCAGGGCATAGGGGCCGTCTTCGCCGAAGGTTTCTTCGAGCGTGGGTGCCGGCTGTGCTTCTGCCAGAGGTTCGCTGACGTCAGCCCCCAGGTCGGGCGCATCATCCTGCGGCAGCTGGGCGGCTGATGTTTCAATTGTTTCAATCAGCGCCGGGCCAGACACCTCCCGATCCGGTTCGGGCAACCCGATCGCTTCGGCGGCCGAAGCGGAAAGCGGTTGCAGCGCATCCACATCGTCACGCTGCGGGGCTTCGGTACTGGCCTGTACAGCCTGGGGCGCCTCAGCTACAGGCACCGGCACCGGCACAGGCTCGCCTTGTGGGTCGTCCTCACGGCTGCCAAACAACCGTTGCAAAAAGCCGGGCCGGGCTTCGTCCGCCTGTTTGCCAAGGGCCGACAGTGCAAGCCCCTGCAGGCCGCTCAGCTCGCCCAACAGCGGCGGCAGATCGCGGGACTGGGCAACCCCACCATCGAGTTTTTTTGCCAGCTTTTTCAACGGCCGCGAGATATCGCTGGGCAGCGGTAAGCCTTGCAGCTGGCCGACCAGCGCGGCCAACGCATCGCTGACCTGATTCATGCGGGTTTCCCGGCGCTGTTCGGAGTCCAGCACCGCTTTTTCCAGGCGCGGAATCAACCCGGCGAGGCCAGCATCCATGTTGTCGCTGCGAATAACCTCGCGCATCTCCTTCATGCACGCGTCCACCACCTTGTCACTGCCTTCGGCAGCCAGGGTGCTGCGCACCAGACCACGACGCAGCAGGTCGAGACGGGCGTCCCAGCGGCGTTCGAGCTTTTCTTGCTGCTCGATGCTTTTAAGGTATTTTTCTTTCCAGCGCTCAGCGTCTTCAGTCATGCCGGGGTCCGCAAACGGTGATGGCAATTAGCTCAAGGCCGGCAGCGTATCCACAGTCAATGCATCAGGCAATCGAATCTCGACAGCAACGGGAAGGTGGTCGGAAATTGGCCGCGCCAACACCTCGACACGCTCCAGCGTGAGGCTTGGGCTGAGCAGGATATGGTCCAGGCAACGCTGCGGACGCCAGCTGGGGAAGGTTGCCTCGACTTGCGGGGCAATCAGGCCCAGATCGCGCAACGGCGAGTGCTCCAGCAGGTCGGCGGCATGGGTATTCATGTCGCCCATCAGCACCTGGTGGCGGTAACGGCCAATCAGCTCGCGGATGTAACCCAGTTGCAGGGCGCGGGTCTTGGCTCCTAGCGCCAAGTGCATCATCACCACGATCAGGGCGTCTTCACCTTCACCAAAACGCACCAGGATCGCCCCACGGCCGGCCGGGCCGGGCAACGGGTGATCTTCGAGCAGTTGCGGCTTCAGCCGGCTGAGAACGCCATTGCTGTGCTGGGCAAAACGCCCAAAGTTGCGGTTGAGCTGCTGATACCAATAAGGGAAGGCCCCCAGTTGGGCAAGGTGTTCGACCTGGTTGACGTAGCCCGAGCGCATGCTGCCACCGTCGGCTTCCTGCAAGGCCACCAGGTCGAAGTCGGCCAGCAATTCACCAATCTTCTGCAGGTTGCCGGCACGCCCGTTGTGCGGCAGCAAGTGCTGCCAGCTGCGGGTCAGGTAATGCCGGTAGCGCTCGGTGCTGATGCCGACCTGAATGTTGAAACTGAGCAGCCGCAGTCGACCATCCTCGGGCAGGCCGGAGGCCTGCAGGTGATGCTCGTTGACCTGCGGCTGGTGCAGGCCAATGCCACGCGTGGTTCTGAAGCGGGGCATGGGTTACGCCGCCTACTTGGCGGCGCGCTCCTTGGCGATCAGTTGGTCGGCGACGTCCAGCACCTCTTTCGGCCCGCCTGCGGTACCCAGGTCGAAGCGGTACTTGCCGTTGACGACCATGCTCGGTACGCCGGTGATTTCATACTTCTTCGCCAGTTCCTTGGCCTGGTTGACCTGGCCCTTGATGGCGAACGAGTTGAAGGTGGCCAGGAACTTGTCCTTGTCCACACCTTGGGTGGCGAGGAAGTCAGCCATGTCCTGCGGGTCGGTCAGGCGCTTTTTCTGGTTCTGGATGGCGTCGAACACCGCGGCGTGCACCTTGTGCTCGACGCCCATGGCTTCGAGGGTCAGGAACATCTGGCCATGAGCGTCCCATGGGCCGCCAAACATGGCCGGTACGCGCTTGAAGTTGACATCCTGTGGCAGTTTTTCAACCCAGGGGTTGATGACCGGCTCGAAGTGGTAGCAATGTGGGCAGCCGTACCAGAACAGCTCGACCACTTCGATCTTGCCAGGCACGGAAACCTGAACAGGGTTGCTCAGCTCGAAGTATTCCTTGCCAGCAACAGGCTCGGCGGCCTGGACGGCAGTCATACCAAATACGCTGGCAGCGACCAGCGCGGCGCTGAGAATCAGTTTACGCATGCTTTACTCCTGAGCAGTCATAGGTCGCCACGACCCTACCTGCACTGAGACAGGCCGGGAAGGGATCGAGTTCTGTAGTGTAACGGCTGCGGACTGAAAAAAGGGCGGCCCGGCCGCCCTTTCATCATTGGCCTACAACATTAACCGAAAGTTAATGCAGGCCCTGGATGTAGCTGGCCAACGCCTCGATGTCGTGGTTGCTCAGCTTGCCGGCAATGGTGCGCATGGTCATGGCATCACCATCGTTGGTGCGGTTGCCTTCGCGGAAGTCCGTGAGCTGCTTGGTCACGTACTGCGAGTGCTGGCCGCTCAGGTGCGGGAAGCCGGCCAAAGCAATACCTGCGCCGTTGGGGGAGTGGCAACCGGTGCAGGCAGGCATGCCTTTCTCCAGGTCGCCGCCATTGAACAGCGCACGGCCACGTTCGACCAGCTTGGGATCGGCGGCACCCACGCTGCCTTTCTGGCTGGAGAAATAGGCGGCGATGTCGGCAAGGTCCTGGTCGTTGAACGCGGCCAGCATGCCGGTCATCTCCAGCACCGTGCGCTTGCCCGACTTGATATCGTGCAGTTGTTTTTCAAGGTAACGCTGGCCTTGGCCGGCCAGTTTAGGGAAGTTCGGTGCCAGGCTATTGCCGTCGGGGTTGTGGCAGGCGCCACAGACGGCCGTCTTGGCCTGACCGGCGGCGGCATCGCCCTTGACAGTTTGCGCAGCAGTGGCCGCACCTGCGACACCCAGGGTCAACAGCAGACTCACGACTAGTTTGTTCATCAGCTAATCCAACACGGCTAAGGGTGAAATGTTATGTATCGGGACTGCCGCTCATCCAAAGGATGACCAAACGGTAGTCCTCGGCACTGCAGTCCATGCACAATCCACGCGGCGGCATAGCCTTGAAACCCTGGGTCACGTGCTTCACCAGTACATCCATGCCTTGCGCCAGCCTTGGCTCCCATGCTGCCCGGTCACCCTGTCTGGGTGCCTGTGGCAACTGCCCGGTGTGACAGGCCGCACACGTGCGGTTGTACAACACCTCGGGATCCTGTGTAGCCTGTGCGCTGAAAACCGGCAGGAACATACCGACAGCAAGCAGCCATTTCGCCATGCGGAACGACCTTCAGGGTTGGGGGCCGCGCTGCGTTCTGATGCGCGAGCTATTGTTCGACACCCCATGCCCGTTCTCCTTCGCTGGGAGAATGAGCACACAAAAACTGGGGCATTATATACTTCCGCCATCCAAACGGAAACGACACCGCTTGCCAGGCTCGGGCCTTCAGAGTCAGGCAACACCCACATCGGATATCCCATGCAAGTCAAGAACCCCATCCTCGGCCTCTGCCAGAAAGCCACATTCGCCCTCAGCGCTGCCAAGGTCGAACAATGCCCGGACGACCAGGGTTACGAGGTGGCTTTTGCCGGCCGCTCCAATGCCGGCAAATCCAGCGCCCTCAACACCCTGACCCATGCCAGCCTGGCGCGCACCTCGAAAACCCCCGGGCGCACCCAACTGCTGAATTTCTTCAGTCTGGACGATGAACGGCGTTTGGTCGACCTGCCGGGCTACGGTTATGCAAAAGTGCCGATCCCGCTCAAGCAACACTGGCAAAAACACCTGGAAGCCTACCTGGGCAGCCGTGAGTGCCTGCGCGGCGTGATCCTGATGATGGACGTGCGCCACCCGATGACCGACTTCGACAAAATGATGCTCGACTGGGCCAAGGCCAGCCATATGCCCATGCATATTCTGCTGACCAAAGCCGACAAGCTGACCCACGGCGCGGGCAAGAACACCCTGCTGAAAGTGCAGTCGGAAATCCGCAAGGGCTGGGGCGATGGCGTGACCATCCAGCTGTTCTCGGCACCCAAGCGCCTGGGCGTGGAAGACGCCTACCGCGT
>NZ_JBNRIK010000035.1:0-13694 GCF_053557975.1 Pseudomonas sp. XP2 | reverse complement strand
GCCGGCAAGCCAGCTCCCACAGGTTCAACACAGGCCTCAAGGGAAGTGATACCCCTGTGGGAGCTGGCTTGCCGGCGATGAGGCCGGTACGGTCGACCCAAATTCCGGGCAAAAAAAACCCCGGACTTCGTATGGGGAGGGGGAAGTTCGGGGTCCAAGTCCGGACCGCTAGGGCGGGGTCCAGATATCTGCCAACACTTAACACAACATAGGAGCATCGAAGGGCTTCACCAGCCATTCAGTTACTCTGAGTTCCGCTTCACCGGTTTAGTTCCGAAGCCCTGAAAACTATTTGCGATAGTTTCATGAAACTTCCGTACCGACGGCACTGAGCCGTGCCAGGATCCGCGTCACTACGCCGCAGATCCTACACAGCTTTCCGCGCTCAATCAGTGAGCTTCGTCCCAATTCGCACCAATTCCTGCCTCCACCAGCAGCGGCACATCCAGTTGTGCGGCCTGGCTCATGTGCTGGCGAATTTCATCTTTCACCTGCTGCACCAGGTCCTCACGCACCTCCAGGACCAATTCGTCGTGTACCTGCAGGATCACCCGGGCATCCAGCCCGCTCTCGCTCAGCCAGTTATCCACATTGACCATGGCCCGCTTGATGATATCGGCGGCAGTGCCCTGCATCGGCGCGTTGATCGCCGTACGCTCCGCGCCTTTGCGCAGGGCCGGGTTCTTGGCGTTGATGTCTGGCAGGTACAGGCGGCGGCCGAACAGGGTTTCGACAAAGCCTTGCTCGGCGGCCTGGGCACGGGTGCGCTCCATGTAGGCCAGCACGCCCGGATAGCGGGCGAAGTAGCGGTCGATGTAGTCCTGCGACTGCTTGCGGTCGACACCGATCTGCTTGGCCAGCCCAAAGGCGCTCATCCCGTAGATAAGGCCGAAGTTGATGGCCTTGGCTTTCCGGCGCTGGTCGGTGGTGACGTCTTCCAGGGCCACACCGAACACTTCCGCCGCCGTTGCCCGGTGCACATCGAGGTCGTTGCGGAAGGCGTGCAGCAGGCCTTCGTCCTTGGCCAGATGAGCCATGATGCGCAGTTCGATCTGCGAATAGTCCGCCGCCAGCAGTTTGTAACCCGGGCTGGCAATGAACGCCTGGCGAATACGCCGGCCTTCGGCGGTACGAATCGGGATGTTCTGCAGGTTCGGGTCGCTCGACGACAGCCGGCCGGTGGCTGCCACTGCCTGCTGATAGGAGGTATGGATACGCCCGGTGCGGGGGTTGATCTGGCCCGGCAGCTTGTCGGTGTAGGTGCTCTTGAGCTTGCTCAGGCTGCGGTACTGCATCAGTACCTCAGGCAGTGGATAACCGAGCAAGGCCAGCTCATCGAGCACGGCTTCGGCAGTGGATGGCTGGCCCTTGGCGGTCTTGCTCAGCACCGGCATGCCTAGCTTGTCGTAAAGGATCGCGCCCAACTGCTTGGGCGAACCGAGGTTGAACTCTTCACCGGCCAGCGCGTAGGCACGCTGCTCCAGTTCGGCCATCTTCACGCCCAGTTCACCGCTTTGCACATGCAGCAGCGCAGCATCGACCAGCGCTCCCTGGCGTTCGATCTTGGCCAGTACCGGCACCAGCGGCATCTCGATGTCCATCAGCACCGGCTGCAGGCTAGGCGTCTGTGCCAGGCGCGCCTGCAACGCCTGGTGCAGGCGCAGGGTAATGTCGGCGTCTTCGGCAGCGTAGGGGCCGGCCTTGTCCAGGTGGATCTGGTTGAAGGTCAGCTGCTTGGCGCCCTTGCCGGCGATGTCCTCGAAGGCAATGGTGGTGTGGTCGAGGTACTTCTGCGCCAGGCTATCCATGTCATGACGGGTGGCGGTGGAGTTCAGCACGTACGACTCGAGCATGGTGTCGTAGGCCACGCCACGCATTTCGATGGCGGGTGAGCCATTGGCGAGGATGTTGATGTCGTACTTGGCGTTCTGCCCGACCTTGGCCTTGGCCGGGTCTTCCAGCAACGGTTTCAGTGCCAGCAATACGGCCTCACGGTCCAGCTGGGCCGGTGCACCTTCATAGTCGTGGGCCAACGGCACATAGGCCGCCTCATGGGGCGCGACAGCGAAAGACAGGCCAACCAGCTGCGCCTTCTGGGCGTCAAGGCCGGTAGTTTCGGTATCGAAGGCGAACAGCGGCGCCTGGCGCAGCTTTTCCAGCCAGGCTTCAAAGCGGGCTTGGTCAAGAATGGTTTCGTACTGCGGCTCGACCTTGGCTGCCGGCTCTTCGACCGGCGCAACGTCATCGCCAGCCCTTGCGGCATCACGCTGCACCTCGGCAACCCAGCTCTTGAACTCCATCTCGGTGTACAACGCCAGCAACGCCTCGCGATCAGGCTCACCGCAGACCAACGCCTCGACCTCGACATCCAGTGGCACGTCTACCTTGATGGTAGCCAGCTCGTAGGACAGGAACGCCGCATCGCGGTGTTCCTCCAGCTTGGCCGGCAGGGTCTTGGCACCGCGAATGGCCAGTGCCGGCACCTTGTCCAGATTGGCGTACAGGTCGCTGAGGCCGCCGCCAATACCGGTCAGCAGGCCCACAGCGGTTTTTTCGCCAACGCCGGGTACGCCGGGGATGTTGTCGACCTTGTCGCCCATCAGCGCCAGGAAGTCGATGATATGTTCCGGGCCGACGCCAAATTTCTCGTGCACGCCAGCCACGTCCAGCACGCTACCGGTCATGGTGTTGACCAAGGTAATGTGCCCGTCCACCAGCTGCGCCATGTCCTTGTCGCCGGTCGAGATGATCACCGGGCGGCCCTGGGCGGCGCTGCTGCGCGCCAGGGTGCCAATCACGTCATCAGCTTCGACACCCTCGACGCACAGCAGCGGGTAGCCAAGTGCCCGCACGCTGGCATGCAGCGGCTCGACCTGCACCCGCAGGTCGTCAGGCATGCTTGGGCGGTTTGCCTTGTACTCTGCGAACATGGCATCGCGGAATGTGCCGCCCTTGGCGTCGAATACCACCGCGAACAAGCTGTCCGGGTACTGCTTGCGCAGGCTCTTGAGCATGTTCAGCACACCCTTCACCGCACCGGTCGGCATGCCCTTGGACGTGGTCAGCGGCGGCAGCGCGTGGAAGGCGCGGTACAGGTAGGAGGAACCGTCCACCAGGACGAGGGGGGCTTGGCTCATGAGCAGAATCAACCTTTTCGACGGGTCCGGCGCTAGAATAGCCAGAATCATTGACGACAAAGGGACTAGGTTATCATGCGTACACTCAATCGCCTGTTACTGCTCGGCCTGTTGGCAACCACGCCAGTCGTCACCCTGGCGGCGGACGACGCCCCCTCGGCCGATCCCGAGGTGACCATTCGCACGGAAGGCGACAAAACCATCCAGGAGTACCGGCAGAACGGGTTCCTGTATGCGATCAAGATCACGCCGAAAAACGGCAAGCCGTATTTTCTGGTGCGCGCTGATGGCACTGATGCCAATTTCATTCGATCCGACCAGCCGGACATGCTGATTCCGTCCTGGAAGATTTTCGAGTGGTAATCTGACGCGCACCGTTCACATCAACCCGGCACTTCCCGGCGGAAGTGCCCGTATGGGCAAATTTTCATCATGTCAGTCTTCACCCCCGTGACCCGGCCTGAGCTGGAAACCTTTCTGGCACCGTATGAGCTGGGCCGCCTGCTCGACTTCCAGGGCATTGCCGCCGGCACCGAGAACAGCAATTTCTTCGTCAGCCTCGAACAGGGGGAGTTCGTCCTGACGCTGATCGAGCGTGGGCCAAGCGAAGACATGCCGTTCTTCATAGAACTGCTAGACACCCTGCACGACGCTGACATGCCGGTGCCCTATGCCGTTCGTGACCGCGACGGCAACGGCCTGCGCGAGCTGTGTGGCAAGCCGGCGTTGCTGCAGCCACGGCTGTCGGGCAAGCACATCAAGGCGCCCAACAACCAGCACTGCGCCCAGGTCGGCGAGCTGCTGGCGCACATTCACCTGGCCACCCGCGAGCACATCATCGAGCGCAAGACCGACCGTGGCCTGGACTGGATGCTGGCTTCGGGTGCCGAGTTGTTGCCACGCCTGTCCGCCGAGCAAGCCGCACTGCTGCAGCCGGCACTGCAAGAGATCAGCGCGCACAAGGCGCAGATCCTGGCTTTGCCGCGGTCCAACCTGCATGCCGATCTGTTCCGCGACAACGTGATGTTCGAAGGCACCCACCTGACCGGTGTGATCGACTTCTACAACGCCTGCTCCGGGCCGATGCTGTATGACATCGCCATCACCGTGAACGACTGGTGCCTGGACGAGAAAGGCGCAGTGGATGTACCGCGTGCCCAGGCACTGCTGGCAGCCTATGCGGCGCTGCGGCCGTTCACGGCGGCCGAAGCCGAGCTGTGGCCGGAAATGTTGCGGGTAGGTTGCGTGCGCTTCTGGCTGTCGCGCCTGATCGCGGCCGAATCGTTTGCCGGGATGGATGTGATGATCCACGACCCGAGCGAGTTCGAAGTGCGCCTGGCACAGCGCCAGCAAGTGGCCTTGCACCTCCCGTTCGCCCTCTAGACCCCGTCTGCCTCTTCGCGGGCCTGCCCGCGAAGAGGCCGGTACAGGCTTACAGCTGTTCCAGGCACCCCGCCAGCTCGCCACCCAGCTTCTCAAGCAAGCGCTCATACCCTTTGCCATCCACCGGGTCGGTACCGCCTAGTGCATCCAGCTCGGCCAGACGCACCGGCAGCCCGGCAGTCAGGGTCTCGGCCAGGCGCGGTCGCAATGGCGGTTCGCTGAACACGCACGTCTTGCCCACTTCCTGCAGGCGCTTGCGCATGGCCGCTACATGTTGCGCCCCAGGCTGCACCTCGGACGCCACGCTGAACACGCCGGCGTGCTTCAAGCCATACTCAGCTTCGAAATAATCGAACGCTTCGTGGAACACGAAGTACGGCTTGTCGGCAATACCGGCCACCCGCGCCTTGATACGCTCATCCAAAGCATCCAGGCGTTCGTCGAAGGCCTTGAGGTTGTTTTGGTAGCGGGCAGCATTAGCCGGGTCGACCTGGGCCAGGTCAGACGCCATTTTTGCCGCGATTACCCGCGCGTTGACCGACGATAGCCACAAATGAGCATCCAGGCTGCCCGGGCGGTGATCGTGGTCATGATCGTCGTGATCCTCTTCCTCATGGGAATGGCTGTCCTCACCAAAGTGGCGCAGCTTCATGCCGGTCAGCGACTGCACAGCCACCGTCGCCTTGCTACGGCTCGCCAGTACCCGAGGCAGGAAATTCTCCATGTCCGGGCCGATCCAGTACAGCAGGTCGGCATCACCTACCCGCCGCACATCGGAGGGGCGCAATGCATAGTGGTGCGGCGAGGCACCTGGCGGCAGCAATACGTCAGGGCTGCCTACGCCATCCTGCACGGCGGCGGCAATCTGCTGCAGGGGCTTGATACTGGTGAGCACACGCACATCGGCGTGAGCGGAAAATGCGATGAAAGCGACAAACAGAGCTAGGAATCGGGACACGGTGGATACTCGAGTCGTCAGAAACAGGTAACATAATAACGTCTCCATCCAGAACCGTCGCTGCCCATGTCCATCACGCCGCTGGCCAACCGTCCTCACGATCACTCCCATTGCGTACACAGCGCACTGGCTGAAGCCGACGCCTTGTGCACCCGCCAAGGCCTGCGCCTGACCGCGCTACGCCGCCGTGTGCTGGAGCTGGTGTGGCAAAGCCACAAGCCGCTGGGCGCCTATGACATTCTCGCCGTGCTCAGCGAGCAGGACGGCCGACGTGCCGCCCCGCCCACGGTATACCGCGCGCTGGATTTCCTGCTGGAAAACGGCCTGGTCCACCGCATCGCCTCGCTCAACGCCTTCATCGGCTGCAGCCACCCCGAGCACGTGCACCAAGGCCAGTTCCTTATTTGCCGGGCCTGCCATGTGGCCATCGAGCTGGAGCAGAGCAGCATCAGCGAGGCCATCATCAGCAGCGCCAAAGGCGTGGGCTTTGCGGTCGAGACCCAGACCGTGGAAGTGGTCGGCCTGTGCGGCAGCTGCCGGAGCGCGGCATGAGCGATGCCCTGATCCGTCTTGAGCAGGTCGGCGTCACCTATGGCGGCGAGGCGGTGCTCGACAGCATCGACCTGTCGGTCGCCCCCGGCCAGATCGTCACCCTGATCGGCCCCAACGGGGCGGGCAAGACGACCTTGGTCCGTGCCGTACTCGGGCTGCTCAAGCCGCACCGCGGCAAGGTATGGCGCAAGCCGAAGCTGCGCATTGGCTACATGCCGCAAAAGATTCAGGTCGATGCCACGCTGCCGCTGTCGGTGCTGCGCTTTTTGCGCCTGGTGCCCGGCGTAGACCGTGCAGCAGCCTTGTCGGCGCTACAGGAGGTAGGCGCCGAACAGGTCATCGACAACCCGATCCAGACCATTTCCGGCGGCGAGATGCAACGCGTGCTGCTGGCCCGCGCCCTGCTGCGCGAACCCCAGTTGCTGGTGCTCGACGAGCCGGTGCAGGGCGTGGATGTGGTCGGCCAGACCGAGCTGTACAACCTCATCACCCGCCTGCGTGATCGTCATGGTTGCGGCGTGCTGATGGTGTCCCACGACCTGCACCTGGTAATGAGCGCCACCGACCAGGTGGTATGCCTGAACCGTCACGTGTGCTGCTCGGGTCACCCCGAGCAAGTCAGCGGCGACCCGGCGTTCGTCGAGCTGTTCGGCCAGACCGCGCCAAGCCTGGCCATTTACCACCATCACCACGACCACAGCCACGACCTGCACGGTTCGGTGGTCGCCCCTGGCACCCATGTTCACGGAGAGCACTGCAAGCATGGCTGATTTTCTTCTCTACGCCCTGCTTGCCGGTTTGTCCCTGGCGCTGGTGGCTGGCCCGCTGGGCTCCTTCGTGGTGTGGCGACGCATGGCCTATTTTGGCGACACGCTGTCCCACGCGGCCCTGCTCGGCGTGGCCCTGGGGTTCGCCCTGGATGTCAGCCCGACGCTGGCAGTTACTATCGGCTGCCTGTTGCTGGCGATCCTGCTGGTCACCTTGCAGCAACGCCAACCGCTGGCCTCCGATACCCTGCTCGGCATTCTCGCCCCCAGCACCCTGTCGCTGGGCCTGGTGGTACTGAGTTTCATGCACGACGTGCGCATCGACCTTATGGCCTACCTGTTCGGCGACCTGCTGGCCATCAGCACCACCGACCTGGCCTGGATCCTCGGCGGCAGTGCGCTGGTGTTGCTGCTACTCGCCGCGCTGTGGCGGCCGCTGCTGGCGGTTACCGTGCACGAAGAACTGGCCATGGTCGAAGGCCTGCCGGTGGCCGGCTTGCGCCTGGCATTGATGCTGCTGATTGCGGTGGTGATTGCCGTGGCCATGAAGATCGTCGGTGTGCTGCTGATCACCTCGCTACTGATCATCCCTGCTGCTGCGGCGCAGCGACACGCCCGCTCCCCCGAGCAGATGGCCCTGGGCGCCAGCTTGCTGGGCGTCACCGCCGTCTGCGGTGGCCTGGCCATGTCCTGGTTCAAGGATACCCCCGCTGGCCCGTCGATCGTGGTCTGCGCGGCGGTGCTATTCTTGCTGAGCCTGGCCCTGCCGAAACGCTGAAAGACAGGGCGTGTGCAGGCACGCCTTGCAACCTTTTGCCGGGTAAAGGGTCTGTAAGACCTGTTTTCGAGCGTGCGCACCTGGGTGTAGACTTGCTCGCTTTTTGCGCAAATAGAGAGTCGCAGGAATGAAGCCGTTCGCCTCCCGTTATCTGCTTGTTGCCGCGTTTTCCCTGTTCCTGGGTGCCTGCTCCAGCGCGCCGGTCGAACAGGCCACCGCACCTGCCCAAGCCGATGCCTGGCAGCAGTTGCAACAAAACATCGCCAGCAACGAACTGGCCACCGCCGAAGACCAGCTTGCAGCCCTGCAGGCTCAGTCGCCCGACGACGCACGCCTGGAGCAATACCAGCGTCAGTTGGCCGAAGCCTACCTGCGACGCAGCCAGATCGTCTTGCAAAAGGGCGATGTGAACGCAGCGGCTACCGCCCTGGCCCGCGCCCGAGCTCTGATGCCACAAGCCCCGGCCGTGACCGGGGGCGACCCCCTGACCCAGGCACGCAAGGCCGAGCTGGAAAAAGCGGAGGCTGCCTTGAAAGCCGCCGAATCCAAGCCCCAGGCACGCCTCATTGACCCAACGGCGCCAAGTACGGTGGTGGCCTTGAAGACCACTGACAGCCGTGCCATGCGCCGCCAGCTCGATGACATTGCCGCCGATGTGGTGAGCTATGACTGCGAAGTGGTGTTTCAGGTGCCGCGTACCGACGATGCGCCGTGGCTGAAGACCTTGCTGGAGAAACGCGTGCGCAAGATCGACAGCGGGTTCGAGCTGAAGCAGAAGCATGAAATCCAGCGCTCGCTGCCGGCGCAGGTGGTTCTGGTTCCGCACCAGCATTGAGAATCTGGGGGCGCTGTGCTCCCCATCGCGACACAAGGCCGCCCCTACAGGGAACTGCTATCCCTGTAGGGGCGGCCTTGTGACGCGATGGGGTGTCGAAGCAGCCCTTAGGCCGGCACAGCCTCCGCGGCAGCTTCACGCTCCCACACCCTATGCCCCTCGACCGCTTTGACGAAAGCGTCCAGCGTCTTCTGGTCATCGCCCAGCAACAGCCCCTTGTCTTCCTTGAGGCCCAGTGCGTCCACCAGCACCTTGCCTTCTTTGGCAAAGCCGATCGCCTTCAGGTGCTTGTAGGCCTCGAGCAGGAAGTGCTTGGCCAACCCACTCGCCCCCAGCGCATCCAGCGCGGCCTTGCCGGCCGGTACCAATACCCCGTCGAACATGATCGAAGGCATGCCCTCCATCGACGCATCCACTGGCAGTGCCTTGCCGTCAGCAGCCTTGACCGGTGCCGAGGTTGGGCCAAGCAGCATGATGCGTGCGCTATGCGCCTCAAGCGCCTTGACCAGCCGGTCGACACTGCCGGCATCCACGCCTTCGGCCAGCAGCACGGCTATCTTGCGCCCCTTGATGCCCACAACCCCCGGGTGGTTCATCTGGCTCAGCGCGGGGGACTCGGCCAGTTTGCTGCCCTTCACCTGAACGGTGCCCGCCTTGGGTGCCGGCAACCCCAGGTTGGCGGCCACGGCGGCGGCCAGCTTGAGGTCGATGTTGGCTAGAATTTCATTCACCTCACGGGCACGAATGGCCTCGCGCTCGACCTTGCCCAGTTCGAAGCTGTAGGCCTTGATGATGTGCTGTTGCTCTGTCGGGCTCATGCTCTGGAAGAACAACCGCGCCTGCGAGAAGTGGTCGCCAAACGACTCGCTGCGCTGGCGAATCTTGTGCGCATCAACGCGTTCCTGATAGCTCTCGAAGCCGCCATCCTGCGCCGCAGGTGGCGTTTCCTTCGGCCAGCCGCCGTCGATGGAGTTCGGCTCATACGAGGCACGGCCCCTGTGCACGATGTGCTGGTGCAACGCGTCACGCTGGTTGTTGTGGTTGGGCGCCACCGGGCGGTTGATCGGGATCTGGTGGAAATTCGGCCCACCCAGCCGGCTCAGTTGCGTGTCGGTATAGGAGAACAGCCGGCCCTGCAGCAAGGGGTCATTGGTGAAGTCGATACCCGGCACGATATGGCCAGGGCAGAAGGCAACCTGCTCGACCTCGGCAAAGAAATTGTCCGGGTTGCGGTTCAGGACCATCTTGCCCAGCGGGGTAACCGGTACCAGTTCTTCGGGAATGATCTTGGTCGGGTCCAGCAGGTCGAAGTCGAATTTGTGTTCGTCAGCCTCAGGCACAATCTGCACGCCCAGTTCCCATTCCGGGTAGTCACCGGTTTCAATGGCTTCCCACAGGTCACGGCGCTGGAAGTCTGTATCCTTGCCCGCCAGTTTCTGGGCTTCGTCCCACAGCAGCGAATGCACGCCCTGGCTCGGCTTCCAGTGAAACTTGACGAAGCTGGCCACGCCCTCGGCATTGATCAGCCGGAAGGTGTGCACGCCAAAGCCTTCCATCATGCGCAGGCTGCGCGGGATGGCGCGGTCAGACATGGCCCACATGACCATGTGGGCCGATTCCGGTACCAGCGAGACAAAATCCCAGAAAGTGTCATGCGCCGAGCCGCCGGTAGGTATTTCGTTGTGTGGCTCCGGCTTAACCGCGTGAACAAAATCGGGGAACTTGATGGCATCCTGGATGAAAAACACCGGCATGTTGTTGCCAACCAGGTCGAAATTACCCTCGTCGGTATAGAACTTGACTGCAAAGCCCCGCACATCTCGCACCGTGTCGCCAGAACCACGTGGGCCCTGAACCGTGGAAAAGCGCACAAAAACCGGGGTGATCTTTTCCGGATCCTGCAGGAAACCGGCCTTGGTCAGTTCCGCGTGATTGCCATAGCTCTGGAAGAACCCGTGTGCACCGGTACCGCGTGCGTGCACGATGCGCTCGGGGATCCGCTCATGGTCGAAGTGGGTGATCTTCTCGCGCATGATGAAGTCTTCAAGCAGCGAAGGCCCGCGGTCACCCGCCTTCAGGGTGTTCTGATTGTCCGCAATACGTACGCCTTGGTTGGTGCGCAGCGCATGCCCGGTCGCATCACTGCGGTCGGCCTCCAGGCTTTGCAGCTTGGCATTGGTATTGGCCCGGTCAGGGGTCTGGGTGCCGGCGGCTTCACTCTGCTTGGGCGCGTCCGTTTTCTTGCTGGGCATGATCGGCTCTCCTCATCAGTCTTAAGGCTTGCCCGTTCAGGGCTTGTCCAAGTAGTGACTGGAGGGCGTGGCCGAGCGTTCAATCAGGATTACCAGTTGTCGCGATATGCCCGAAGGATTGGTGCATTACGAAATAAATGCTAAGAACAGCTATTGGAAAAGGCTAAAATGCGCGACCCCAGCTAACCGCTGACCCAAATTTCAATGCGCCCCACAAGGTTCGCTACGTGATCGAGTTCCAACAGGTACATAAAACCTACCGCGTTGCCGGTAGGGAAATCCCCGCACTGAATCCGACCAGCCTGACCATCGAAGATGGCCAGGTGTTCGGCCTGATCGGCCATTCCGGCGCCGGCAAAAGCACCATGCTGCGCCTGATCAACCGCCTGGAAGAACCCTCCGGCGGCAAGATCATCGTCGACGGCGAAGACGTCACCGCGTTCAACGCCAGCCAGCTGCGCGGCTTCCGCCAGCAGGTCGGGATGATTTTCCAGCACTTCAACCTGCTGGCTTCCAAGACCGTCGCCGACAACGTCGCCCTGCCGCTCACCCTGGCCGGCGAGCTGTCGCGCAGCGAAATCGACAAGCGCGTTACCGAGCTGCTGGCCCGCGTGGGCCTGTCGGACCACGCCAGAAAGTACCCGGCGCAGCTGTCCGGCGGCCAAAAGCAGCGTGTCGGCATCGCCCGCGCTCTGTCCACCAACCCGAAGATCCTGCTGTGCGACGAGGCCACCAGTGCCCTCGACCCGCAAACCACGGCCTCGGTCCTGCAACTGCTGGCCGAAATCAACCGTGAGCTGAAGCTGACCATCGTGCTGATCACCCACGAGATGGACGTGATCCGCCGTGTCTGCGACTGCGTGGCCGTGATGGACGCCGGCCAGATCGTCGAGCAAGGCTCGGTGGCCGATGTGTTCCTGCACCCGCAGCACCCCACCACCAAGCGCTTCGTCCAGGAAGACGAGCAGGTCGACGAAGGCGAGCAACGCGACGACTTTGCCCACGTGCCGGGCCGCATCGTGCGCCTGACCTTCCAGGGCGACGCCACCTACGCCCCACTGCTGGGCACCGTGGCCCGCGAAACCGGTGTGGACTACAGCATCCTCGCCGGGCGTATCGATCGCATCAAGGATGTCCCCTATGGCCAGCTCACCCTCGCCCTGATCGGCGGTGACATGGAAGCGGCGTTCGCCCGCTTCAAGGCAGCTGACGTACATATGGAGGTACTGCGTTGATGGACGCCCTGAATTTCTTTGCCAACGTCGACTGGGCCGAAATCTGGCTGGCCACCATCGACACCATGATCATGCTGTTCGGCTCGCTGTTCTTCACCGTGCTGCTGGGCCTGCCACTGGGTGTGCTGCTGTTCCTCTGCGGGCCGAAGCAAATGTTCGAACAGAAGGGCGTATATGCGCTGCTTTCGCTGGTGGTCAACATCCTGCGCTCGCTGCCGTTCATCATCCTGCTGATCGTGATGATCCCGTTCACCGTGCTGATCACCGGCACCTCGCTGGGCGTTGCCGGCGCCATCCCGCCGCTGGTGGTGGGTGCAACGCCGTTCTTCGCGCGCCTGGTGGAAACCGCCCTGCGTGAAGTGGACCGCGGCATCATCGAAGCTACCCAGTCGATGGGCGCTACCACCCGCCAGATCATCACCAGCGCGCTGCTGCCGGAGGCCCGCCCGGGTATCTTCGCGGCCATTACCGTCACCGCCATCACCCTCGTTTCGTACACCGCCATGGCCGGTGTGGTGGGTGCCGGTGGCCTGGGCGACCTGGCTATCCGCTTCGGTTACCAGCGTTTCCAGACTGACGTGATGGTCGTGACCGTGGTACTGCTGCTGGTACTGGTTCAAGTACTGCAGAGCGTGGGCGACAAACTGGTCGTGCATTTTTCCCGTAAGTAACCCCAATGGGGTCGGCCTGGCCGACCCGTTCGGGGGCCGTCGCGGCCCTCACAAGGAGTGATCAATGAAGAAGCTGCTTGCTGTTGCTGCCGCTGTTGCGGCCTTCTCGGCCCACGCCGATACCCTGACCGTTGCCGCCACCCCGGTGCCGCATGCCGAAATCCTCAACTTCGTCAAACCGCAACTCGACAAAGAAGGCGTTGATCTGAAGGTCAAGGAATTCACCGACTACGTCCAGCCGAACGTACAGGTTGCCGAAAAGCGCCTGGACGCCAACTTCTTCCAGCACCAGCCGTACCTGGATGAGTTCAACAAGGCCAAGGGCACCCAACTGGTCAGCGTGGCCGGCGTGCACATCGAGCCGCTGGGGGTGTATTCGGCCAAGATCAAGAAGCTGGACGAGCTGTCCTCCGGCGCCACCGTGGTCATCCCCAACGACGCCACCAACGGCGGCCGCGCCCTGCTGCTGCTGGACAAGGCCGGTGTGATCAAGCTCAAGGACAACAAGAACATCCTGTCCACCGTGAAGGATGTTGCCGAAAACCCGAAAAGCATCAAGTTCCGTGAGCTGGAAGCCGCCACCATCCCGCGTGTGCTGACCCAAGTCGATGCCGCCTTGATCAACACCAACTACGCGCTGGAAGCCAAGCTGAACCCGGAAAAAGACGCCCTGGCCATCGAAGGCAGCGACTCGCCTTACGTGAACATCCTGGTTGCCCGCCCGGACAACAAGGACTCGGAAGACATGAAAAAACTGGCGGCTGCGCTGCACTCGCCAGAGGTGAAGCAGTTCATCATCGAGAAGTACAAGGGCGCTGTTGTTCCGGCGTTCTGATCCAACATCCCCGGGGCCGCTTTGCGGCCCTTTCGCGGCACAAGGCCGCTCCCACAAAGTAAGGCGTACGCCGATCCATGTGGGAGCGGCCTTGCGCCGCGAAAGGCCTGCGCAGCAGGCCCTAAATCTCAATCCCGCTTCACAAGCCCAGGCAACTGCGCCACCAGCTTCTGGTTGTTGAACGGCGCACGAATGAATCCACGCTGACGCCTGGCTGCCCGCCCGGACAACTAGGACTCGGACGACATGAAGAAACTGGCGGCTGCGCTGCACTCGCCAGAGGTGAAGCAG
>NZ_JBNRIK010000034.1:54900-55481 GCF_053557975.1 Pseudomonas sp. XP2 | reverse complement strand
CCCACAGGGTTTCGTCGATCCCTGTGGGAGCGGGTTCACCCGCGAAAGGGCCGGCACTGGCAATACACCTAGATCAGGCACACCAGGGAGGCACAACAATGAAAACCCTCGTCGACCACCTGAGCCAATACGCCAGCTACCACCGCGACCCACGCAACATTGCCACCCACTTCGTCGGCATCCCGCTGATCGTGCTGGCAGTCACCATCCTGCTGTCACGCCCTGGCGGGGAGGTGGCTGGCATGTGGTTGTCCCCTGCCCTGCTGGCAGCGGCGGCCTCGGTGTGGTTCTACCTGCGCCTGGACCTGCGGTTCGGCCTGGTGATGGGGTTGCTGCTGGGCCTGTGCCTGTGGGTCGGCCAGGTGCTGGCCGTGCAGACAACTACGCTGTGGCTTAGCACCGGCCTGGCGGCATTCGTGGCGGGTTGGATCATCCAGTTCGTCGGCCATTACTACGAAGGCCGCAAACCTGCATTTGTCGACGATATCAGCGGCCTGATCATCGGGCCACTGTTCGTGGTGGCAGAAGCAGCGTTCATGCTGGGCCTGTGCCCGAACCTGAAACAGGCCGTAGAAAACAAC
>NZ_JBNRIK010000034.1:50772-54762 GCF_053557975.1 Pseudomonas sp. XP2 | reverse complement strand
GGGGGGTGCTGGCTTGCCGGCGTTAGGGCCAGCGCAGGTATTACTGCTGCCGAGACTCGACACCCAGTTCATCCCACACCGACTCAGCCAGGTGGAACGTGGCGTTGGCTGCCGGAATGCCGCAATAGATGGCACTCTGCATCAGCACTTCCTTGATCTCGTCACGGGTCACGCCATTGTTGGCCGCCGCGCGCAGGTGCAGTTTCAGCTCATCGTTACGGTTCATGCCGATCAGCATGGCAATGGTGATCAGGCTGCGGGTGTGACGGGGCAGGCCCGGGCGGGTCCAGATATCACCCCAGGCGTGGCGGGTGATCATCTCCTGGAACTCGCCATTGAAGTCATTGAGCTTTTCCAGGCTGCGGTCCACGTGGGCATCGCCAAGCACCGCACGGCGCACTTGCATGCCGGCGTCGTAACGTTGTTTCTCATCCATGGCGTTTTCCTCAGTGAGCCAGCAGGAAGTCGAGCACACGGCGGCTGAACGCCTCCCCGATTTCGACGTTGGACAGGTGCGCTGCCGGGAAGTCTACGTACTCGGCACCTTGGATACCGGCCTGCATGAAGCGGCCATGCTCAGGGGTGGTGACCACGTCTTGTGTACCGGCAACGATCAGCGCGGGCACCTGGATGCGGCCCAGTTGTTCACGGTAATCGGCATCACGCACCGCTGCGCAGTTGGCGGCATAACCTTGCGGGCTGGTTTGCGCCAGCATCTGGCAAATGCGCTGGGCTTGCTCAGGCTGGGCCTGGACAAAGCCTGGGGTGAACCAGCGGGCGATAGAGCCATCGCGCAGGTCGACCATGGCCTGCTGGCCACCCTTGAGCACGGTGTCGATACGGGGGTTCCACACCTCGTCACTGGCGATCTTGGCGGCGGTGTTGCACAGGGTCAGGCTGTGCAGGCGCTGGCCGGCGTTGATGCCCAGCCACTGGCCAATCAGGCCACCCATCGACAGGCCGACAAAGTGCGCTTTCTGAATGTCCAGGCCGTCAAGCAGCGCCAGCACGTCACGACCCAATTGCTCGATGCTGTAGGGGCCTTCCGTGACCAACGAGGCACCGTGGCCACGGGTGTCGTAGCGCAGTACACGAAAGTGCTGGCTCCACAAGGGAATCTGGGTGTCCCACATGCCCAGGTCGGTGCCCAGCGAGTTGGACAGGACCAGCACCGGGGCGTTTTCCGGGCCATCGATCTGGTAGTTCAAAACGCCATCGGCCAGTTGCAAATGCGCCACAGCAGTCTCCTTCAGGCAGTGAAATGTTGATGTTCGGATACGGCGCGCGCCACCCAGACGCGGGCCTGGCCCAGGTAATGGGCAGGGTCGAGCAGGCGATCAAGTTCTTCGGCAGACAGCTCGGCACTGACCTGCGGTTCGTCACCCAGCACAGCACGCAAGTGGCGCTGCTCGGCCACCGCGCGCTGGCAGCATTGTTCGAGCAGGTGGTGGGCACGGTCGCGGCCCAGGCGCTGGGCAAGCACAATACTCACCGCTTCTGCCAGCACCAGCCCTTGGGTCAGGTCGAGGTTACGGCGCATGCGCGCTGCGTCCACTTCCATGCCCTCGGCAATGACCTGGGCCTGGCGCAGCGCGCCGGAGACCAGGCAGCAGATATCCGGGAGGGTTTCCCATTCTGCATGCCACAGGCCCAGGCTGCGCTCATGTTCTTGGGGCATGGCAGCGAACAGCGTCGACACCAGCCCCGGCACACGGGTAGCCGCACCAATCAGCACCGCAGCGCCCACCGGGTTGCGCTTGTGCGGCATGGTCGAAGAGCCGCCCTTGCCCGGCGCAGAAGGCTCGAACACCTCCCCCGCCTCGGTTTGCATCAGCAAGCTGATATCGCGGCCGAACTTGCCCAGGCTGCCGGCCACCAGGCCCAGCACCGAGGCAAACTCCACCAGGCGATCACGCTGGGTGTGCCAGGGTTGTTCAGGCAGGGTCAGCTTCAGCTGCTCGGCCAGGGCCTCGGCCACCGGCATCGCCTTGCTGCCCAAGGCGGCCAGGCTGCCCGACGCGCCGCCAAACTGCAGCACCAGCAAACGCGGGCGCAGTTCCCGCAGGCGCTGGCGGTGACGGGTCAATGCACCCAGCACGCCGGCCAGTTTCATGCCCAGGGTCACCGGGGTGGCATGTTGCAACCAGGTGCGACCTACCAACGGCGTATCAGCATGCTTCAAGGCCTGCTGCGACAGGGTATCGGCCAGTTTACCCAGGTCGGCTTCGATCAGGTCGAGGGCATCGCGCAACTGCAGGACCAACCCGGTGTCCATCGCATCCTGGCTGGTGGCGCCCAAATGCACATAGCGCTCAGCCTCGGGCACGCCACTGGCAATCACCTTGCCCAACGCCTTCACCAGCGGGATTGCCGAGTTGCCAGCGGTAGCGATGGCATTGGCTAGCGCACCAACGTCATAGCGCTCGGCCTGGCATGCCGCTTCGATGGCAGCCACGGCGCTGTGCGGGACCAGCCCGGCAGCGGCTTCGGCACGGGCCAGTGCGGCTTCGAAATCGAGCATGCCCTGCAGGCGGCCACGGTCGGAGAAAATCTCGCGCATGGCCGGCGCGGTGAAGTAGGCGTCGAACAGTTGGTTGGTCATGCCACGTCCTTAGTCATCGTGGTGCAGGTACGCGGCCTGCTTGGGCAGGCGCAGGCTGAACAGGAAGGCAATTGCCATCATGGCCGTCACGTACCAGTAGAAAGTGTTTTCCATACCCAGGGTCTTCAGGCCCAGGGCCACGTACTCGGCAGAGCCGCCGAATGCCGCGTTGGCGACTGCATAGGCCAGGCCCACACCCAGTGCACGCACCTGTGGCGGGAACATCTCCGCCTTCACCAGGCCGCTGATCGAGGTGTAGAAGCTGACGATACACAATGCCAGGCTGATCAGTACGAAGGCCATGAACGGGCTGGTGACGGTTTTCAGCGCCATCAGCAGCGGTACAGTGCACAGGGTACCGAGGGCGCCGAACAGCAGCATCGAATTGCGCCGGCCGATGCGGTCGGACAGCATGCCGAAGAACGGCTGCAGCACCATGAACAGGAACAGCGCGCCGGTCATCACGTAGCTGGCGTTTTTCGCCGTCATGCCAGCGGTGTTGACCAGGTACTTCTGCATGTAGGTGGTGAAGGTGTAGAAGATCAGCGAGCCACCAGCGGTGTAGCCAAGCACGGTAATGAAGGCCGCTGCATGGTTGCGGAACAGGCCACCGATCGAGCCTGCATCCTTGTCATTGCGGGTTTCGGCGCTGCTGGTTTCGTGCAGCGAACGGCGCAACATCAGCGAGATAAGAGCGGCAATGGCCCCCACCACGAACGGAATGCGCCAGCCCCAGGCCCGCAGTTCGTCTTCGGTCAGCAGCTGTTGCAGGATGACCACCACCAGCACCGCCAGCAACTGGCCGCCAATCAGGGTGACGTACTGGAACGAAGCAAAAAAGCCGCGCTGGCCACGAAGGGCCACTTCACTCATGTAAGTGGCGGTGGTGCCGTATTCCCCCCCCACCGACAAGCCCTGGATCAGGCGGGCCAGCAACAGCAACGCTGGCGCCCAGGTGCCAATGCTGCCATAGGTGGGCAGGCAGGCGATCATCAAAGAGCCGAAGCACATCATCAGCACCGAGATCATCAGCGAATTCTTGCGACCATGTCGGTCAGCGAGGCGGCCGAAGATCCAGCCACCGATGGGGCGCATCAAAAAACCTGCGGCGAACACGCCGGCCGTGTTCAACAACTGCACGGTCGGGTCGTCGGAGGGGAAAAAAGCCGGGGCGAAGTAGATTGCGCAGAAGGCGTAGACGTAAAAGTCGAACCATTCCACCAGGTTGCCTGATGAGGCACCGACGATAGCGAAGATGCGCTTGCTGCGTTCTTCGCCGGTGTAATAGGTTGAGGTCATGACGGGTTTACTCCTGGAGGGTACTAGGTAAGTCTAGACATACCTGGTAACACACTCGTTCCGCTATCTGGCTGGCAATTGGCCTTATG